>JBBQMQ010000025.1:0-17698 GCA_038329115.1 Bacteroidales bacterium | reverse complement strand
GGTTTATAGTCCTTTAAAATGCCATAAGCACTGTAATAAAGACGTTTCAATACAAAAATCCCACATAGAAGAATGGATTTAAATATTCTTCTATGTGGGGAAATGTTGTAAAAAATTAGCTTGTGTTTAAAGCTATTTTCTTAATGATTATAATTCTTCAATTAAGGAATGATTACTTTCTGAACACATTTCTCATTTCCATTGCTGACACGAACCAGATACATTCCAGATTTCATGAAAGTGGTATTGATATTTACATTACCTGAATTTAGCTTATTTGTGTACACGGTTTGTCCGCTGATATTCAAAATGCTAACTTCGTAACTATCCTTACCGGCATTCGATATATTCAACACCTTGTTTGAAATTACTGTTGGATAAATTGAAATGTTTGAATTATTCAGTGCAAGTGGTGTAGCAGTTGTAATACTTGGCTGATTTAATGTTAATTCAACATCATCAATATTTAGTGACCCACCAGTGGTGGTACTATAATTTATTTCTATAGTAGCCTTACCATTTGTTACACTCACATTGTTGAATGTATTTTGAGCCCATTGGGGGGTAAGGAAGTTGAAATTATGATAGATGCCTGCTATAAAAAAATATCCGCCACCATTATTTCCTCTAAACCAACCTTTCAAAGTATAGGTACCATTTGGCAAGGGAATATCCTGTTGTTTGCAATTAGCGTTATAAGTCCCAGTTCCAGCGTATTCTAAATAATTTGTTCCACTATGCGGAGTTCCACCAATTACATCACCTGTATTGGCTCCTGTAACCACATTTCCATTAGGAACATTAACTCCACCAGGATATCCTGGAGCATCCAGCCATTTATACCAGCCAGTTGGTGAACCAGTATAAGGAGCAGTGTTAGCTTCAAAACCTGGGTTATTAACATAATTTGCTGCAGCCTGGCTTACGGTAATTGCAGAAGAAGATGTAAAGCTACCATCTTGAGTAGTAGCGGTTATGGTTGCAGATCCTACCGAAACACCAGTTACAACACCGGTAGCTGAAACAGTTGCAACTGAAGTATTGGAAGATGACCAGCTCACTGTTTTATTTGTTGTAAGTGCAGGTGCAACAGTTGCATTTAAAGGGGTGTATTCGCCGGTTACAATACTTTTTGTAGACGGGCTAACCGAAACTCCGGTTGCAGCTACAACTTGCACTGTAATTGCAGATGTTGAAGTAAAACTTCCATCAACTGTAGTAGCTGTAATGGTAGCACCTCCGGCAGAAACACCGGTTACTAATCCAGTAGCCGAAACTGTAGCTATAGCATTGTTTGAAGATGTCCAGTTAACTGATTTATTTGTAGCATTTACCGGAGCAATGGTTGCAGTTAAATTTGAAATATCTCCAATTGCAACTGTTGCAGTAGAAGGACTTACTGTGACACCAGTAACTGCAACGTTAATAGCAGTTACAGTAATTGAAGAACTTCCTATTTGAGCTTCATTTTGAGAAGTGGCTGTAATAGTAACATTTCCTCCTGAAACACCGGTTACAACTCCAGTACTTGAAACGGTTGCTTTTGCAATATCGGAAGACGACCATGCAACCGCATTATTTGTAGCATTAGAAGGAGTAACTGTTGTTGACAAGTTGATATCGGATCCTGCATTAACAGTTGTAGATGATGGATTTACTGCTATACTACTTACAGCAACATAAGCACCTGTAACAGAAATAGTATATTTATCAATTTCGAGAGCCACGGCAGCATTATCATTTCTTAACTTGAAATTATTGCCTCCCACGGTTCCTGCGGTAAATGTCATAGTATATGGAATTGCAACATTTGCAAAAGTATTCCAACCTCCAGTTGGAGGAAATGACACATCCCCTACTGCAGTAGTTGTAGTACCATCCGCAGCGTAAGTCCAAAATTTAAGAATTTTACTCGTAGCATCACCATTAGAATAACGTATCATTATTGTACCAGCACCACCAACACCGCCATTAACGCCAGTAATTTTATTCTGACTACCAGTACCGAAAGCAGAAACCACATTGTTACCTGTACCAGAGGCATTTGATTCTGCCTTGTTTGTTAAATTAGCATTTGAACCAAGTTCAGCTTCATAAACTTGTGCATTAAGATAGCTTGATGCCAATAGCATGAAAGCTATAATACTGAGAATGTAAGTTTTTTTCATTGTAATTTTTTTTAAAAGGTAATATAAATTGATTAGTAATTATTAATATTTATTGTTGATTTGATAAATATTGCATTGCCATGTTTAATAAAGACGAATTAAAATGAAAATCCCACATAAGAACAAAAATAGATTTTCCTTACAAAGGATTTTCATTTTATAACAACATGTTTATCAACGCATTATTGAATAATTATTTTCTGAATATAATTATCATTACCAACGCTGACACGAACCATATACATTCCGGTTTTCAGCAAAGAAGTGTTAATGCTTGTGTTGCCTGAATTTTTCCTACTTGTGTACATCGTTTGTCCGCTGATATTCAAAATGCTGACTTCGTAACTATCCTTACCGGCATTCGATATATTCAACACCTTATTTGAAATTACTGTTGGATAAACAGAGATATTGGTATTCTTCAGTATTAGTGGTGTAGCTGATGGAATAGTTGGCTGATTCAAGGTAAGCTTTATATCATCAGCATCCAATTGAGTTCCGGTAGTTGTACTATATTTAATTTCTATTGTAGCTGTACCATTGGTAACGATTACATTATTAATTACTATTTGTGTCCATTGAGCCATTGGCATAACCCAATTCATCCAGGTATTTCCAATGAAGAAATATCCACTTCCTCCATTGCCTCTAAACCAACCACTAAGCGTATAGGTGCCATTAGGCAAATTGGTTAAATCTTGTTTGTTCAATACATCATACGTTGTTGCCCATGTAACTGTTGGTGCTATCGACAAGTAATTTATTCCGCTATGTGGAGTTCCACCAACGACATTACCGGTACTTCCGGCTACCACACTTGAATTAATAATATAATTATTTGGAGAACCTGTCCATTTATACCAGTTAGTTGCCCATGCCGTACCAGCTGCATCTACTTCAAAATCAGGATTTAATGCATAGTTTGCTGCTGCCTGGCTAACAGTAATTACACAGGAAGATGTAAAACTGCCATCTTGTGTAGTAGCAGTAATAGTGGCAGTACCGGCTGTAACTCCAGTTACAAGGCCAGTAGCTGAGACAGTTGCAACAGCAGTGTTTGAAGATGACCAGGTAAATGTTTTAGTTGTGGCGTTTGCAGGTGCAACAGTTGCAGTTAAATTAGTATAGGAACCGGTTACAATACTTTTAGTAGCAGGGCTAACTGCCACTCCTGTTACTGGAATGCTTATGACAGTGATTGAAGAAGTAGATGTAAAACTGCCATCTGTAGTTGTTGCGGTAATAATAACATTTCCTGCTGCAACTCCGGTTACCACACCACTTGCTGAAACTGTGGCTTTTGTTGTATTGGACGAAGACCATGTAACTGTTTTATTGGTAGCATTACTCGGAGTTATTGTTGCCGTTAAATTAGAAACATTCCCAATTGAAACTGTTGCAGTAGAAGGACTTACTGTGACACCAGCAGCTGAAACGTTAATAGTAGTTACTGTAATTGAAGAACTTCCTATTTGAGCTTCATTTTGAGAAGTGGCTGTAATCGTAACGTTTCCTCCTGAAACTCCGGTTACAACTCCTGTACTTGAAACGGTTGCTTTTGTAATATCGGAAGACGACCATACAACCGCACTATTTGTGGCATTAGAAGGAGTAACTGTTGTTGACAAGTTGATATCGGATCCGGCATTAACAGTTGTAGATGTTGGTGTTACTGCTATACTACTTACAGCAACATAAGCACCTGTAACGGAAATAGTATATTTATCAATTTCGATATCCACATTCGCATTATCATTTTTCAACTTAAAGTTATTGCCTGGTACACTCCCTGCAAGGAATGTCATGGTATATGGAATTGCAACATTTGCAAAACTATTCCAACCTCCAGTTGGAGGAAATGTCACATCCCCTACTGCCGTAGTTGTAGTGCCATCTGCAGCGTAAGTCCAAAATTTAAGAATTTTACTCGTAGCATCACCATTAGAATAACGTACCATAACTGTACCAGCACCACCAGCACCGCCATTAACGCCAGTAATTTTATTCTGACTACCAGTAACGAAAGCAGAAACCACATTGTTGCCTGCACCAGAGGCATTTGATTCTGCCTTGTTTGTTAAATTAGCATTTGAACCAAGTTCAGCTTCATAAACCTGTGCATTAACGTAGCTTGCTGCAAATAGCATAAAAGCTACAATACTAAGAATGTAAGTTTTTTTCATTGTAATTTATTTTAAAAGTTATATATAGAACGCAAGAATCAAGAGCCAAGAAAAAAGACTAAAAAAAAACAGTAAATGAGTGTTTTACAAATTATTATGTCAGATAATTAATTCGTTATATATAATTATTTGAATAAATTTGAGATTATTATCTACTTAAATAATTACGTTTCAACAAAAAAATCCCATATAAGAATTAAATTAAACATTTTTTTCTTGTATAGGATTTTTTTGATTTATAGTTTTTATATGACTTGTTTTATTGAATAATTATTTTCTGAATATAATTATCTTTGCCATCACTGACACGAACCATATACATTCCTGTTTTCAGGAAAGAAGTATTAATGCTCGCGTTGCCTGAATAGGAATGATTGCTGTAAAGCAGTTGTCCGCTCACATTGGTGATATTGATTTCATATTTATCCGAACCGGCACTCATAACATTCAGTACATTATTTGTAATCACAGTTGGATAAATCGAGATGGATTTACTGGCACTCATGTTTTTTAATCCCGTTGAAGGTGTCAACATAAGTTGTATGTCATCAAAATCAATCCACTGATTGGCAGAGGCACTGTTGTAAATATCAACTTCACATATACCTGTAGTTATGTTTACATTATCAATTGAAAGCTGTGTCCATGCACTCATAGCCGTATTTAATGCGGCATATTTTTCAGGACTGCCATAATTCTTTATACTCATAGCTGACCATTCCTGACCACCTGAACTACGAAACCAACCTTTAAGACTATAAATTCCAACCGGAATATTAGTCACCGTTTG
Source organism: Bacteroidales bacterium (assembly GCA_038329115.1). Lineage (GTDB taxonomy): Bacteria > Bacteroidota > Bacteroidia > Bacteroidales > Paludibacteraceae > Paludibacter. The sequence goes on along the minus strand of JBBQMQ010000025.1, from coordinate 12,557 downwards.
AAATGCCATAGTTGCATAAGGTGCTGTATGTGTCATTTTATAATAATATGTTCCCGAATGTGCATCACCTGTAATTACTTGTCCTTTATCAGTAGAAGAAGGACTGTTTGGTGACCATTCAGCCCAATTAAGTGCCGTTTGAACAGCTGCATTATTAAGTTCAAAACCCGGATTTTGAATAAAGTTAAAGGTATAAGGATCATATACCGAAACTGCACAAGTTGATGACTTATTACTTCCATCTGTAGTTGTAGCTGTAATTGTAGCACTACCACCAGCAACTCCAGTAACTACACCGGCAGCATCTACAGTAGCAACATTAATATCGCTCGACTGCCAACTCATTGTTTTGTTGGTTGCATTATACGGAATTAACGTTGTACCAATTTGAAGATTTTTGCCTTTTGGTACTGACAAAGTAGTTTGAGTTAATTTAAAATAGGTTATAGGTAAAGTAGCTGATGGTACCCATTCATACACACGTATATAGTCACAATACATAGTTGACGGCAAAACAGTTGTTGCATCCGGTGCTTTAGGCCAGCTGCCACCAAGAGGCAAATTGATCAAAATAAATTGAGGCAAATGAAACGCAAATGTGTTGCTTATTCCATTTGTTATAGTTAATTTATGATGTCTCACACCGTCAACATACCATCTAACTTCATCAGGCGTCCACTCAATTGTATAGTTGTGCCATTGCGTAAAATCAATTGCGCCAGAACTATTCCCTGATGATACGTGATTACCTTGAGCATTAGCCCAATGTGCTGTGGAGTGAATTAAATTTTCGGTATCTATATGTTCAAAAATATCTAATTCACCACATTTTGGCCAACCTATTGGATTTTCATTCAGCCCCAATGTCCAAAAGCATGGCCACAAACTGGTACTGCTCGGCATTTTGAATCTTCCCTCTATTTTACCATACACCCAATTTGCTGTATTTCGGGTAACAACGCTTCCGGAAGTATAATTTTTCCCGCCAATTGGTGTGGGTGCACTTTTTACAGTTATTTCTAAATTTCCATTGTATTGCCGCGTATTATCAGTGCTTCGGGTATAGTATTGTAATTCGTTATTGCGAATGTATCCATCTTCGTAACCCCACTTTTTCAGGTCAGGTACTCCGCTGCCATTGAACTCATCGGCCCATACCAAATTGAAATTATCTGTACTTGATGGATTCTTCAGCGTAACGGTGTAACTGTCAATATCAACACTTGCCACATCGGCAGCAAGTCTCTGTAGCATAATTGAATTGGTTGTACCTGATGGTAAGTTAAAACTAACACTTACATTTGCAAAAGTATTCCAATCAGTAGTTGGTGCAAAAGAAACCTGTTTTACAAGCGTGCCGTTTACCGAAAGGCTCAACGAGCGATTATCAGTGTTTCCATTGGCATAACGTATTGTTAGTGTTGCTGTTCCGGTTGTGGTTCCACCATCTATGCCGGCAATATTCAATGATGCATTCAATGCGCTGAAATCGCTTACTACTTTGGCATTCGATGCGTTTGTTGCATCTTTTACCACTGCACCGCCACTAAGTGTTCCATTTTCAGCTTCATAGTTAAAAATCAATTGTACTTGTGCGTTGATATGCACAATTGACATTAACAGAACAACTGCTAAGACTAATAAATTATTTTTTTTCATTTTTTTTGATTATCAGATTTTTGAGTCTATTGAATTACTATTTTAGCGATAGTACTTTCAGTTCCATTACTAACTTGAACCATATACATACCACTTTTCAGGAACGAAGTGTTAAAAACTGTTCTTCCGGCAACAAGCGAACTTGTGTATAATGACTGCCCGTTGAGGTTTGTAATTTCTAATTTTGATTTTTCCAACCCTTTGGTTTCGATGATCAACGTATTATTTGAAACAACAGTTGGGAAAATATGAATATTGTCAGAATTAACTCTTGGAACTGCAGCGGCTGAGGTGTTAATTAAACTTAAATCACTAATTGTTACAGAGAATGGATTTGAATTACCCCAAGCACCAACCTTAAAAAGTATTAGAAAAAAGCCATCATTAAAGGGTGAAAATAAATCACTACCAGGTCCGGCAGCAGACAAAGGAAATGCACCGTTTAAGCTAATCGGATCTGCATTGCCCATAGAAAATGGCCAACCTTCTAAGAAAAGTGACACATCTTTTGTGCGTGTACCGGTATTAATAATTGCATCTGTAAACTTTGTTCCATTATCAGGCTCGGCATCTTCGCAAATGTATATCTGCACTGCCCTTCCGGCTTGACTGGTTAAAACAGCTTTAAGTTTTGCCGATACTTGATATATTTCACCGGCTAATAAACGAACCCGCTGATACATCTGTATTTCTGATGTTCCTTCGTAATTGAACTTTACACAAGTGGTACTTTTACTTGTAGTGGGTAATTCAGTCGTATTATTAAAAGCTACGTTGCCTGCTACTCCTTCCGCGTTGACTCCTATTATCCACGAACTCATATCGGTAGACTTAAAACTTCCACCTTTTATCATTTCGGGTCCTGTAGCACTAACTGTGCTCATTGTAAGTGCTAAACACGCAATTACAACAATTGAGTAAATCTTTTTCATTTTGATTTGATTTTAAATTATATAATTTTGATTTAAATAAGCCTTTTTTTAAAGAGGTTGTTAAAGTAACGACAACACATTATGATTCGGTTGTCGTTACTTATAATAAGTCCAAACTAACAAAAATTTTCAAGCAATTAATTTTTATGAGTTTATGTTAGTTCAATTTTCACTAAATCCATTAATAGCACTCTTAAAGTCCCCTTTCGGGGGATTTAGGGGGCAGCTATTAAAGAGATGCATCACTTCCCCAGCCTTCATTTTGAATTAAAATTCCTTTTGAAAGTGAAATTTCGCTGGTTGGTATAGGCCAGAAACCACCGGTAGCAGTCAATCTGGTTTCAATTTGAAAACTCATAGTTGCAGGTACATTTGAATTTAAAACTGCAACATTTTGTTGGTTATCTTGCAAAATTTTACCGGCATCTTTCCGGTACCATCTGAGTAAGTCGAAGTAACGTAAGCCTTCAAAAGCAAGCTCATGACGACGTTCTTTTTGCAAAGCATCTAACGAATAGGCAATAGGAAGTAAACCAACCCTTGCCCGAACACGATTAAGTCCTGTATTTGTTTCTGTAAGTTCAGAATGCATTAAAAGAATATCGGAGAAACGCACCAACACTAAATCCTGACTTTCTCTGATATAATTCGCTTCAGCTGAACCATAAAGAATGTTCGTATAACTTGGATAAACGGTTTTGGTAGCTTTATTTTTCCAGGCCATAATAGTCGTGTACTTTTTAATAAAGTTATGTGTATCATTTATTTGCGACCAACCATTTTCCTCGTATTTTACAATTCCTTCTATCGGATCCATTACATTGACAATTGACATCGTAATTCTGGGATCAGTTGGTTCTTCAACTAACCATTGTTCTATCATCCTTGTATTTACAGTGCCTTGTCCCCAACCAGCACCAAATGGGAAAGTATTCCGTTGTGTACTTTGACCACGATTACTATAGGCGGTATTTAACTTATTCATGCCCGATGGAAAATTGTCATAATCGGCAATGTTTCCAAATTTTATGGCAAATACAGTTTCTTTATTCAACCCTTCCTCCTGAAGCCATTTCAAGCCCTTACCAGCTGTGTATTTATAGTCTTCAACCGTGTTTTTATTGGTATAAGGCCATAAATTACGGAAATCTGTGGCTAAATCATGTTTGCTATTACTAATACAATCTTCCAAATACGTAATTACCTGTGCTTTTGTAATTACACCGCCACCAGCCAGAGGAAGTTCTGTTTTTTGATAATAACCGGTGTAAAACAAATACACCCTGGCAAGTAATCCTTCAGCAGCCCATTTGTTCGCATGTCCCAATTGTGTTGTAAGCATAGAAGTAAAACTAGTACTCGGAAAGGAATCAATGGCAATTTTAAGATCTGAAGCAATTTGACTATAAAGTTCTTCGGGCGAAGCTTTAGGTCTGATTAAGCTTTCGGATGTTGTACATATAGGAACTTGTCCAAATAAACGTGCTAAAGAAAAATGGAACCAAGCTCTCATAAAATGGGCTTCGCCTAATGCCTGCTTCTTAGTGGCAATGGATATTTTAGTTACATTTCCAATATTCTCCATTAATTTATTGGCACGAAAAATACCCGCATAATAATTCTTCCATGTAGAAATCAACATGTTCTCATTATTCATTTTTAGTTGATCTACAGCCGTAGATTGGTAATCATCTGGACCACCTCCTCCGAAAGTTTCATCTGACACCAACGTGCCGATAAACATTTCGTTCCAATCAACATAAGCCATTCTTTGATAAATCCCGGATAATGAAGATTGCACATCGTCCTCGGTTGCAGGGTAATTCTGCTCGTTTTTATTCAATAAATCTTTTGTTTCCAACAAACTATCACATCCATAAAATGAAATGATAATAACTGTCATTATATAAAAATACTTTCTCATATTCAGTGATTTTTTAAAATTATTAATCATTATTCTTTTTTTTAAAACTTAAGATTAACTCCTACCATTACTGTACGTGGACTTGGATAAAATCCTAAATCTATTCCTTTTGACCAGCCTTCAGCACCATAACCAATTTCCGGGTCAGCACCGAAGTATTTAGTAAAAGTAAACAAATTGTTGGCAGAGACATAAATACGTGCTTGCGACAAAATCATTCTAGGCATTAACTTTTTAAAGTCATAACCCAAAGTAACATTTTGAATACGTAAGAAATCTCCATTTTCAACATAAATGTCACTGTTCCATCCCCAGTTATTAGTATTAGCATCGATTCTCGGATATCTGTTCGAAGTGCCTTCACCGTGCCAACGTCCAAGATATTGTGAAGGCCAGTTAGCGAAAGTTGTAGCAACTTGTCGTATATTGGAAGCTATCTGATTTCCAATAACTCCGTTTGCCGATGCTGAAAGTTCAAAACCTTTATAACTCAAACTTAGATTAATACCGTAAGTTGCATCCGGATTCGGATCTCCAATCATTGTTTTGTCTTTAGATTCAATTTTACCATTTTGGTCGGTATCTACATAAATTAAGTCACCTGGTTTTGCACCTGTTAACTTTGCACCAGTATATGCTGTAATTTCTTCAGGTGTTTGAAATACCCCAGCTGTTTGATAACCATAAAAATAACCTATTGGATAACCTACCTGAGCACGGGTAAAACTTGTACGGTCGGCAGTAGAGAAAATAGTAGACGCTCCCTCGATAATACCTTCAGCATTTGCTATTCGGGTTACTCTATTTTGATTAAAGGCCATATTTCCCCCAATACTGTAAGTGAAATCACCAATTTTATCTTTCCAGTTAAGTATGAACTCAACACCTTTATTTTCAACATCACCACCATTAATATAAGGTGCTGCTGCTCCCCATGTTCCCAGAACAGGTGCCTGCACTAACCAGTCACGTGTGGTTTTATTATACCAGTCAAAGTTTACAACCAGCCTCGAATTGAAAAACCGTGAATCAAAACCTATATTTATTTGTTCTGAGGTTTCCCATGTCACATCTGAATTAGGCAATATACTCGGGAAACCGCCTGTTAAAGGAGCTTTTTTATCTGTCCCAAAATAGTAACCACCGTTAGAGAAGCTATAAGATGACATGTATTGAAACGGTGCGATGTCTTGATTACCGTTCTGTCCCCAGCTGGCACGAACTTTCAAAAAGTCTAATACTTTACGAGTTGGCTCCATAAATGATTCTTCTGATAACAACCAACCGGCTGCAGCTGATGGAAAATACCCCCACCGTTTACCTTTTGCAAAATTTGAAGAACCGTCAGCTCTCATAATGACAGAAGCCATGTATTTTTCTTTGTAATCGTAATTGACCCTGCCAAAATAAGATAAAATTGAACTTTTACCCCATGGTGTGCCATTTATGGATAAATTAGATACATTCAGCGTTTTAACATTGCTCAAATAAGCATATTCATAAGTATTAAAAATGGAACCCTTATTACTACCACTCACTGAGTTTCCAAATCCATTCATTTCGATGGACTGACCTACTAAAGCGTTTATGTTATGAGCTTCATTCAGTTTGGTTTTGTAGGTAATTGTGTTTTCTATCTGAAAACCATAACCAGTCGAAAGACTTTGATTTACGGCATCGAGAACTGCATTACTACGTCCACCCAGGTCAAATACAGGAGTGTACGATCTTCCTTGGTAGGTATTCAATTTATAACCAAAGCTGCTTTTTAGGATAAGGTTTTTTAATGGCTGTATTTCTATATACGGACTTATCCTCAAATTATGTGATTGTGATTCGTTATAACTGTGGGTATAAGTATAAAGCCCTATTGGGTTTACAGTTTCACACCAGGGAATTGCTTTGGTAAAATCACCATTATCTTCATAAGCTGCCATTAATGGGTGTGCTCCGATCATATTTCGCATATCATTGGAATAAATATTTCCCGTAGCAAGTCCATTCTGATTTTGATTAACGAAGTTATATAAAATATTTTCGCCCATTTTAACTACATCAAACGATGCATTTTTGTAAATTACATGTTCTGAATTCAACCGAAAAGAATAACGATCGTAAGTTGGAGCTGTAGGTTTCCCATATACTCCTTCTTGTGAGGTGTATGACATACCCATGGAAAAGGTTGAATAATCTGAACCTCCGGTAAGATTTAACGAATGGTTTTGAACCGGAGCATTAGGATTAGAGAACTCTTTCTGCCAGTTTGTTCCAGTCCAGCCTTCCTGAATTTTCGTATTGTTGGGTACAAGCGTAGCCCATACAGGAACTGGTGATCCTATGTTCAGATAAGATTCATTTTGCAAGTCGATATATTGTTGGGCATTCAGCACATCAACAAATTTTGCCACATTTTGAGTGCCATAATATCCATCGTAAGTAACTTTAGGTTTTCCTTTTGTACCTTGTTTGGTTTTTACTAAAATTACACCATTTGCTGCACGGGCTCCATAAATAGCTGCTGATGCAGCATCTTTTAATACGTCAATTGATTCAATATCGCCCGGATTGAGCATATTCAAATCGCCACCCACCACATTGTCAATAATTACTAACGGACTAGCATTTCCAATAGTCCCTAAACCGCGGATATTTACCTTGAAACCGTCACCAGGCTTACCAGAATTTTTTGTGATGGATACACCAGGTGATTGACTTTGCATGGCAGTTAAGGGAGAAACCGTATTCAGTTTTTGAATATCTTGTCCTGAAATATTAATGTTTGCACCTGTAACAAGTTTCTTTTTTACAACTCCATAACCAATGGCAACTACTTCCGAAAGATTAACAGCATCCTCTGAAAGCGAAACATTGACAGTTGTTTTAGTCCCAATATTAACGAATTTAGGTTGCATACCTATGTAAGAAAATTGCAATATAGCATTTTCAGGAATATTTGGAATTGAATATGCACCATTTAAATCTGTAATAACACCATTTTTCATTTCCTTTTGAATAACATTTACACCAATAAGAGGCACACCAGTTAAATCAGTAACAATTCCTTCAATCTTTCTAAGATTTATTGTTGGTTTTTTACTGTTGTTGGTTAGCACAATTTGTTTTCCATTTATACTGTAGGAAATTTGTAATCCTTTAAAAATCTGGTCTAATACTTTATCGATATTTAAATCTTTAGAATTAATTGAAACCTTTTTAGAAGTATCCACCAACTCTTTGTTATACAAAAATCGGTAACTCGTTTTTGATTCAATTTGATTTAACACTTGTTCGATAGTAACATCTTTGAGTTCCAATGATACATTTGTTTGAGAAAAAATAGTAGTATTTACCTGTAATAGTAAACACAAAATTAGTGTTAACAAGGGTTTATTCCCTCTTAACAGAAAAAATAAATTCCAATTTGAATTCATCGCTTTTTTAAATTGATAGTTCATACGCATTTAAGATTAATTATTTAGATACTTTGTAATTGAATAATACATTCATTTAATAATACTCAAGCTAAGTCTGTGTATTTGAATTCTACGGTGTCGGGCAAATTTTGTCATGTAATAGTTTTCATCTGAAAATTAGGATTTAATTGTTTGTGTTTTAGAGTACAATTATACTAAAAAAACAATTAGTTATTGCTTGTAGCTATAAACTTCTATTTGTTCTTTATTGTACTTGTTATTTGGTTGCAACACTCTTTCTATTCTTTTATATCGAATGTTCGAGGTTAGTTTTAACAGTCTCAATATCTCATTTAAGGATTCGTCTTTAAAAGTAGCTCTATATAATTGTTTGGCCACTACCGGATCTTTTACAACTATATCAACATTATACGTTCTGCCTATTCTTCTAAATACCTCTGCTAATGATTCATTTCTAAATTCCTGAATTCCGTCTTTCCAAACCCCCCAATGACGAGCATCAGTCATGGATATGTTATACTTTTTTGATATTGAATTCAATACAATTCGTTGATTTGGCTGTAGGTTTTCGTTTGCAGATTTATCAATATTTACATCAACTTTACCTTCTATTAATGTTACAGCCACTAAGCTATCATTTGTATATGCTTCCACATTAAATTGAGTACCAGTAGCTTTTACACTAAGTTTTTCTGTAGATACAATAAAAGGCTTCAACTTATTTGATTGGACCTTAAAATAAGCCTCACCCTGCAAATGTACATTTCGAACATTTCTATCAAACGGAACCGGATATTTTAGCTTACTACCAGAATTTAACCAAACAGTAGAACCATCCGGCAAATCAATTTTAGAAGTCAAACCAAGCGGGGAAGTAATTTCCTGGAAAGCTTCATTTTTGCTTATAAAAATATTGTTTTGATTATACAATAAATAAGCGGCTAAAGAAATCAACGGAATAATAAGAATTGCCGCAGCACGCTGCCACCAAACAATGACCTTTGAATGTATCAGTCTTTTCACTTTTACAAGTTCCATAAACTTTCTTTCAGCTTCAACTACATTAATTGTATCAGGTGAATAAGCCGGATATGCTACTTGCCAAATATTTTTCAAATTATTATAAATGCGTACGTTATCGGGCGATTCACCTAACCACGTTTCTAAGATATCTTTTTCTATTGGACTAATTGTTCCCGAAAAAGACTTTACGACTAATACCTCTATTTTTTTTTCTGTTTTCATATTATTTCCACAATCTACTAATAAGACGATTCACACGAATAATACCACAATCATTTTATTGAAATAATTTAGACAAGTATAGAGTTTCTGTCGACAAAAAATGTATAACTCTAATTTTCAAACCTCTCCCTAAATCTCACTCCCAAGGAGAAGGATTTCGTCGCTGTCCCCTTTCTCCTTGGGAGAAAGGGTTAGAGATAGTGATCAGAGAATAAACACATTGAAATTGAGACAATTATAAAATTAACCCGAATAATCTTATAATAAAGTCTATTCCCAAAACTAATATTTGAACTAAGTCTTTGAGTTAGAAACTATGTTTATGAAAACTAAAAATTAAGATATCTAACATTCAACTTACCCTTCAAATGTTAAACATCTTTCCTGCATTGATTCCTATACTAGCCCTTCTGGCAGTTGTGAGAATTGTTCCTTATTCATTCCAATACCTTCTGATGGACCCGTTGGAGGATTGGATTCGAGTTGAAGCGATATTTCGTTGTCCAGATAAATTATCTCAATTATCGGAGCTCTGTATTTTTTCTTTTCCATAAATCTGTTTAATTGATTAACCCTTAAGATGAATTTGATTAGTACCGAATGGTCTGTTTTCTTACTCTCCGTCAGCTCACGGACTGGGGGCAGTTATACTTCTATCTAATTATCAATCTTTCAGTTACATTTCCTACTTGTACGATATAAACGCCTTTTAAGTGAGTAGTGAGTAGTGAGTAGTGATTAGTTGTTTTGCCGGCGATAAGTTGCTGTCCTACTGCATTGTAAATAGCATACTTGCTTCCTGCATTTGCACATATAACAATCTCGTTTTGTGCATTTACAAATACCGAAACATGCTCATTTGCTTGATTTAAAGTTCCTGTTGATACGCCTGGTGCACGCAACACTAAGGAGAAACGATTCACATCATTTACAACTCCTGAGCTAAATTCATACGCATTTCCATCCGTCAAATCGAATTCGGCATTGCTGAGTTTGTCTCTCAAAACAACACGTACATCGCTTGCAAGATTGACAATTTCCGTTGCTTTCAGGATGAACGTATTCGCCTTTTCGGTTAAGAAACCTAATGGCAGTTCTGTGTTAATTGTCAATTTATTCATTGCATTGATTGCCAGTTTTTCTGTTCCAACTTGTGTATAGATTTCAGGTTGATTTGAACCTGCAGTGTTGAAATATTTTGGTGCATCGTATTTGTCGAATGTATTGGTAGCATTGGCATCGGCATAAATTACAATTTCGTCGGCACTTGCGCCATTTGTAACACTTAGACGTACTAACTCATTGTCGGCTGCAGTACTTTTAGGAGCTTTAAATGCATTTGCACCTCCGGTATTGTGCGAACGATAAGCGTTTTTGAAAGTCAACGTACCACCGTTACTCTTCACCCAAAATGCCTGCATAGGTGGTATCAAGTTATTGCTTACGATTGAAGATGATGGGACTCCCGAAGCATTTAAAGTAGCAAATACATAGATGGAGGCTTCGTAATTCCAAACCACACTACCATCAATTATGGTATTTCCACTTCCAGTTGGACCACCCGAAACACCCGAAGTTCCAGCGGTAGTAACTTTATAAAAGCGTGTGCCGTTGTACAGAATAACGTCTAAATTATAAGCTGTACTTGGTGCCCATGCACTTTTGCTATTGTAGTTTACAGTGCGATACCACATAGTTCCGGTTGGCATATTGGCTGCAGCATTATCAGTAACAACTGCCGACCAGCTTAAATACGATGGGTAGGGATTGCCTACAAGGTTAAAGCCTTTGCCTTTATCCGCATTATAAGTTAATGGAACTGGTATGTTTCCCGAGTTGGTTGTGCTGGTAAATGAAACTGTTGAGGCTGCACCCGGTTGAAGAATATACCCTTTGCCCTGCGTCAAAGCACTGCCTTGAGCATAAGGTTTCCAGTAAGGAGTTGCTCCTGTCACACTTATATCGGCATTCAAACCTGTTTCGTCGTAACCAAAATAGCTTGAACCATTGGGTACAGTAACTCCCGAAACCGCCGGCGTAAAATACCAGTTACGTGCAGAGCTTAGTTGTTGTTTAACAGTCGCATTTATGGTTGGCGCACTGTAGCTATCCATTAAGGTTGCTGTACCACTTGCATCGCTTTCGAGTGTAAGAGAAGCAGCTGTCAAAGTTTGACCAGAATTGAGCGTTAATTTTCCACCCGATGCTACGGTAACATTTTGTACTGTTCTCGATGCATCAATGGTCAGTTCTCCCGAACTTGTGACTGTAATATTAGCATTCGAATTTGTTAAAGCAGCCGCTGTTTGAGTGCCGGATATTGTAATATCTGCCGGACGAAGTTGTATGTCGTCGATATCTAATTTTTGACCATTATCGGCAGTATAATTTACCTGAATTTGACACGTACCTGTTGAGATAACAACATTATTAATAGTCAATTGAGTCCATTGAGTGAGGTTTGCAAAGTTGAAATAATTATATCTATCTCCAGCATTAACAAATAAATTACCGGAACCACCATTACCTCTAAACCAACCTGTCAAAGTATATGTACCATTAGGTATATTTGCAATTGATTGAAAATTCATTACACCGTAAGTTGTTCCATTGGCAACTGTTGGTGCAACTTCCAAATAATATGTTCCACTATGTGGAGTGCCACCTACTACATCCCCTGAACCACCGGTAATTACATTTGAATTATCAGTATAAGCGGGTGGGTTTGACCATTCAGCCCAATTGGATGCCAATGTAGCCGGTGCGCCATTGTTCTCAAAATCAGGATTTAATACATAATTTGCCAATACAGTTATTGTGGACGTTGAAGTAAATCCACCATCAGAAGTTATAGCTCTTATCGTTGTGGTACCACCCGAAACAGCAGTTACTAATCCGGCAGCTGAAACTGTAGCAACAGCAGAGTTTGAAGAACTCCAGGTAATTGTATTAATTGTTGCATTACTAGGAGTGACGCTTGCTGTAAGTGGAGTAGTTTCATTGACTGATAGAGCTTTGGAGGAAGGACTAATAGCATTTAAACCTGTAACTGAAACTCCTGAATTTAATGTAAATTGTATATCGTCAACATCCAGTTCAGTTCCTACGGTAGAATTATAATTTATTTCAAATGAGGCTGTTCCGTCGGTAACGACCACATTATTAATTGTCAATTGAGTCCATTGAGGCATAGCGCTAGAGTAATAAGTATATATCCCTTTAGCATTGATATTACCACCACCACCATTGGATCTAAACCAACCTGACACTGTATAAGTTCCATTTGGCAAACCGGCTAGACCTAGTTTATTCATAACATCATAGGTAGTAGGCCAGGTAACAGTTGGTGCTACAGATAAATAA
>JBBQMQ010000024.1:0-18328 GCA_038329115.1 Bacteroidales bacterium | reverse complement strand
GCTTGCCACCGCGGGTCTGCCGCAGGTTGATCACGCCGGAACCGACGATCATGCCCGCCCAGTTTGAAGAGCCGCGGATGCGGTCCTCATAAACGGCCGCCGGATAGGGCTTGTCGAAGGTCGGATGCTCCGCCGCCTGTTGTGCCTCGCCCATCAGCCGCTGGCGCTCGGCGGCAGTCGTCCCCGCTTTCTCGGCTCCCTCGACATACTGCTTGTAGTGGTAGTAGAGCGACTGCGGGAAGTTATTGACCTTGCCGATGCGGTCCAGCGGCAAGCCAAACACCTGCACCCCCATGCTCTTGAGCTTCCCGATATTGAGCAAGCCAAAGGAGTCGATGAGGGGAACCGCCGCCTGCACCTCCGGCAACTTTTGCACCCGCTCGATGAGCTCCGGGTAATAGGCAAAGCCGCCTGCTTATATGCCTGCTACCGGTCAGTTTTATACACAATCCAACACGTTGATAGGGAATTACCCGGTTATGAATGCATATTTAAATCTGCATCTGAAACGTACCCGTTTCTTTATTGAATACTACCATATTAACGAAATGTTTATGAAAGGTGACTATTATTCGATGCCAAATTATCCAATTGATCCGGCTATTATAAAACTAGGCATTTCGTGGAATTTCTATGATTGATAAAGAAAAATTATCGCTGAATAAGCTGAAAATAAAGAACTTGATTATGCGAAAGAGAATACAAATAGGAATGATTCTGGCAGGATTAGTTATTCTGTTTGCAGTCGTTATTTGGATAAGACACAACAGAAGTCAGATTCACGATTTGCCAAGCATTATGGAATCCGGGCGGCTTTCGGTGTTGACCGACAGCAGTCGAATGGGCTTTTCAACAAAAGGTGATAGTGTGTATGGCTTTCAATACGAAATTGTGAAAGCATTTGCCGATAGTCTTGGATTAGAGTTGGTTGTTACCGAAAAAAGTGATATTAGTGAATGCGTTGAAGATTTGAAAAGTGGAGATTATGACATTATTGCTAATTTTATTCCAATAACCACCGAATGGAAAAAGGAAGTGCTTTATACGGTTCCTTTATTCACTTCGCGACAGGTTTTGGTACAGAAATCACCAAAGGATTCCACAAAATCAAAGTTTATTTCCAAGTATTTTCAATTGGCAAATGATACGATTTATATTCCGTTTCATTCTCCGTACAAAATGAGACTGAATCACCTTTCGGATGAGATTGCAAGTCCGATTCACATCCTGGAAGTAAAAGATTTAAGTTCAGAACAAATGGTACGGCTGGTGTCGACAGGGAAAATAAAATATACGATTTGCGATGAACAAATTGCACAAAAATTAAAGTTGCTGTACCCGAACATTGATGTTTCATTTCCAATAGGTTTTGAACAACAACAAGCGTGGGTTGTTCATCTAAAATCACCGCTATTACAGGCGAAATTGAATGATTTTCTGACAGATTTTATCGGAAGTTCAGACTATTGGAATATTTACAGAAAGTATTATTAATGTGATGTGCCAATAAACCAACTAACCAATTAACTAATCAACCAATCAACTAAATATGCCATTAAATATTCCTATAACTTTACCTGCTGTTGATACATTGCGAAAAGAAAATATTTTCGTGATGGATTCGGAACGTGCTTCGAGTCAGGAAATTCGTCCGTTGAAGATTCTTATTTTGAATTTGATGCCAGTTAAGGTTACCACAGAAACCGATTTAATCCGTTTATTGTCGAATTCGCCTTTGCAGATTGAAATTGACTTTATGCACATGGAAAGTCATACTTCAAAAAATACTCCGATTGAGCATTTAATGACTTTTTATAAAACATTTGATGAAATAAGCCAGAGTAATTATGATGGCATGATTATAACCGGAGCTCCGGTGGAACAACTGGAATTTAAAGAAGTAACGTATTGGCCGGAAATTACGAAAATAATGGATTGGGCGCGGAATCATGTCACTTCCACTTTCTTTATTTGCTGGGCTGCTCAGGCAGGGCTATATCATTACTATGGCGTTAATAAATATCCGCTGAATGAAAAGATGTTTGGCGTTTTTGAACATGTGAATTTTGATAAACTGAATCCGATTTTCAGAGGCTTTGACGATTTGTTTTATGTGCCACATAGTCGCCATACTGAAGTTCGCGCCGAAGATATTCGTCAACGTCCGGAATTGACACTTCTTTCTGAATCGTCCGAATCAGGTGTTTACATGGTTATGGCACGTAATGGGCGGGAGATTTTTATTACCGGACACTCGGAATATTCACCCAATACGCTCGACAAAGAATATAAACGCGATTTGGCAAAAGGATTACCGATTAATATGCCCCAAAATTATTACCGCGATAACGACCCCAACAATGAGCCGCTTGTTCGCTGGCGCAGTCATGCCAACCTGCTTTTTACAAACTGGCTGAACTACTTCGTATATCAGGAAACTCCATACGATCTTACGAAAATACATTGATCAATTCATAATTCATAATTCACAATTATGAATTATGAATTGTAAATTATGAATTGATTATGTCGAAAATAGAACTTCTTTCTCCTGCCAAAAACCTTGAATGTGGTATTGCGGCTATCAATCATGGCGCTGATGCAGTTTATATCGGTGCTTCTCAGTTTGGTGCGCGTGCTGCAGCCGGAAATTCGGTGGAAGATATTGCCGCCTTGGTTCAATATGCACATCAATTTCGGGTAAAAGTACTTGTCGCTCTAAATACAATTTTGACTGATGAACAATTGCCCGAAGCCGAAAAGTTGATTTGGGAAGTTTACAATGCCGGTGCTGATGCATTGATTATTCAGGATATGGGCATTTTAAAACTGAATCTGCCTCCAATTGCCATTCATGCCAGCACACAGACTGACAACCGAACTGTTGAAAAAGTAAAGTTTTTACAGGAAGTTGGTTTTTCAAGAGTGGTTTTGGCCCGTGAGTTAACGTTGAAACAGATTTCTGAAATCTCAGAGCAAACTGATGTGGAGTTGGAAGCCTTTGTACACGGTGCTTTGTGTGTGAGTTACAGCGGTCAGTGTTATATGAGTCAGGCTAATTGCGGACGTAGTGCCAATCGTGGACAATGTGCGCAATATTGCCGTTTGCCTTATCATTTGGTGGATGCCGATGAGAATTTACTGGTAAAAAACAAGCATTTGCTTTCGTTGAAAGATCTGGATTTATCTGATTCGCTGGAAGAAATGATTAAAGTCGGTGTTACATCATTTAAAATAGAAGGCAGGTTGAAGGATGTTGATTATGTGAAAAATATAACTGCTTATTATCGAAAGAAATTAGATGCTATAATAGACGGAAATCCAGCTTATAAACGAGCTTCGGCTGGTAAAACGACTTTCTTCTTTGAACCGAATCCCGAAAAAAGTTTCCGCCGCGGATCGACAGATTATTTCCTACACGGTCGCAAAGCAGATATTGTTCAACCCGATACGCCGAAATCATTGGGCGAACCAATTGGAAAAGTTACCTATATCGGTCGCAATTTCTTTGAAGCCCAAAATGGAATGGATTTGAACAATGGCGATGGACTTTGTTTTATCAATAAACAAGGCGATTTGACCGGATTTCGAGTGAATCGCGTGGAGAACCTCACCCCGGCCCTCTCAAGAGGAGAGGGAGAAAATGGAAAAAAGAGAGTTCAAATCTTTCCCGCTGATATGCCGCGTATGGATGTTGGTGTGATGCTTTACCGGAATCAGGATCAGGCTTTTGAAAAGATATTAAAAGGCAAGACGGCTGAGCGAAAAATAGGAGTGGAGATTCTTTTTAAAGAAACAAGTACCGGTTTTTCTATTCACCTGACTGACGAAGCTGGAATCTCAGCTACACTTGATGTTGCCTGTGAAAAACAGCCTGCTCAAAAACCCGAAGCGGTTCATGATAATATCAAAAACCAACTTTCGAAACTGGGTAATACCATTTATGACGCTTCACATATTCAGATAGAAATTGATTCTCCCTGGTTTTTCCCCGCTTCGCAATTAAGCGAATGGCGTCGGCAGGCAATTGAAAAACTGGATGAAATACGTTTTGGTTCGTATGTTCGCGTACCAAATCATGAAGCAAAACCGGCTGAATTTCCTTCCAAAGAGCTCACGTATCTTGGAAATGTGACCAACAAACTTTCCGAAGAATTCTACCGGGAACATGGTGTCGGGGAAATTGCACCCGGATTTGAAGTAAAGGCGGAGGAAGATGTTCCATTGATGTATACAAAGCATTGCATTAAATTCTCTATGGGATGGTGCCCGAAAGAAGGTTATAAAGCCACATTTAAAGAACCATTATTTCTTAGAAATAACGATCAGGTTTACAAACTGACTTTTGATTGTAAAGAGTGTGTCATGTTGATTTCGAAGGCTTAAACTTAGATTATAAAGCGCAAAACCAATCGTGAAACAACTGCTTAAATAAAATGAGAAAACTCAATTCAATACTAATTTTCACTTTTTGTATCCTTCTTTCGTGTACCACCAGACATGCGAAAACGGAAGTAACAAAGGCTGTGGATTCCCTGAAACCTCATTATGCCGAAGGATTTACCATCAACTATTTTACCGATTATAAACAAGTTATTGTTTTCAGTCCGTGGGTGAAAGGTGCAGTGTATGCGTGCTATTATCTGGTTAATGATTTGAAAACAAAAACACCGGCGGATGGAACAAAAGTTCTGATTCCGCTGAAAACTCTTGCTGCCACTTCGGTTACACATTTTGAATTTCTGAGTTTGTTGGGCGAATTGCAAACGGTTACAGGCGTGTGTTCGCCAAAGATTATTTATAACCCGGAAATAAATAAGCGGATAGGAGCGAAGCAGATTACTGATTTGGGTGACGCGTTTAATATTAACGTGGAGAAAACGCTTAAACTGAATCCAAATGCTGTGATGATGAGCGGTTACAACCAAAACGATCCGTATGCATTGCGTGTTTCGCAAGCCGGAATACCTGTTATTTTCAATAACGAGTGGATGGAAACCTCTTTATTGGCGCGTGCCGAGTGGATTAAGTTTGTGGCAGCTTTTTACAATAAAGAGAAAACGGCCGACAGCATTTTTACGGCTATTGATAAACGATACAATGAGATTAAGGGCAAAGCGGCCGGAGTGAAAGTAAAACCGAATATCATGGCGGGAGCTAACTTCCGTGGAACGTGGTATATGCCGGCCGGACACAGCTTTATGGGACGGCTTTTTGCGGATGCCGGTGCCAACTATTATTTTGCCAACGATACCACTTCAGGCAGTTTGCCATTAAATGTAGAAACGGTTTTGAAAAATTTTTCGGGAACAGATGTGTGGCTGAATTGCAATTTTAATTCGATAACCGATCTGGTAAAAGCCGATTCCAAACATGCGTTGTTTCGTCCGGTGATACTGAACAGAGTTTATAATTTCAATAAGCGACTGTTGCCATCCACTGCCAACGATTTTTGGGAAAGCGCCGTGGCACGACCTGATTTGTTGCTTTCGGATGTAATTGCTATCCTGCACCCAGAATTATTGCCGGGGTATGAGTTGGTGTATGCTTGCCCCCTAAACCGGTAATGTGGTTACAACAATCACATTTATTTGTTGCTAATTTTTTGCCCCCGTCCTTTCGGTCATCCTTACTTCATTAAATTCTGAAAGTTACGCACTGCCACTGCGATATGCTATTCCAACGACAAGTGCCACCCGTTTCTCTTTAAATAAATACATCCACGAGGACAGAGCCTGGGGCTGCAAATCTTAAATTCCCTACTAACTATCTTTTATTTAACAGTAAATAAAGAATAAGGATAGGGTCCAATCCCACTATTTCCAATTACTTGGTTTGATTCATAGATAATAACACCAACATATTTACCATCAAGAGGTGTTACTCTAAATTCATAAACTTCTCCAACATATAATTCCTCCTGAGTATAATAAGCGATACCTTGAGGTGCACCTAATTCATTACTTATGGTTGTTTTCAATAATTCTTTTTTAGTTCCCAGTCTCTGTGTTTTTGTCTCTTTATACTGTCCACCTTTTAGAGTTAATTCGTAATTGTAACTCTCACTTTCACCAGTCACATAAAATATATATGATTTATTTGTCAAGACCATTTCGTCTTTACAGCCGAATAAAATAAATAAAAGGAAAGGCAATAAAATTCTCTTTTTCATTCTGAATTGATTTAATTTTAAAATTATGTTTGTACACCCCGTCCTCTCGGATATACTTACTTCATTAAATGCTGAAAGTTACGCACAATGGCGCAGGTTTGTAACCTGTGCCTTTTATTATTTATTCTTGGCACGGATTACAAATCCGCGCCAGCTGGGGGGGACAGAGTTTTTAATCCCATTTACATTTTCGAGTATCGCCTTTGTTTATTTTGACATTGTAAGTTTCGATTTGCTGGTTCAAAATGTAACCCGATTTTTCAACTACTTTAATTGTATAGTAACCTACTGGAACCTGTTGTTGAATTGTAGAATAACCCGAAATTGTGGTTACTAATTTGTCGTTAACATATACATAAAACGGATCTTTGTCGTGATTTTCGAGAACGATTGTACCGCCAAGCAAAGTTGCTACACCGTTAACAACTTCAGCAATTGAATTTCCCAATTTTTCTTGTTGCTGCTGTTTTTGGCGCATTTCTTTTGCTGATTTAACCGAATCTTGGTGGTGAATTGTTTGTTGCTCTCCATCAGCATACTGTTCTTTGCCAGTTTTTCCCGAGAGTTCTTGAGCCAGTTTTTCAGAAAGAGTAATCAAATCCGACATAGTTTTAATTGAAGTGTTACCCGAATTGGAAGTTGTCAAAACTTCTGCACTTTCTACGTCAATCAGTCTAGCAGAAATGTATCTTTCACCAAAAACATCACTAACTTCTGCTATGCAAACCAACTGAACACCAAACTGTCGACCTAAGCGTGAAAGTTCGTCGTCTTTCACATTACCTGTACGTTGGTATTCCTGTTCTTTACCCAACTCTTCAAGAAAACTACTTGTTCGTTCAATAGCGGAGTATTTTCCACTTTTCACAAAGCCCTCAACTAATTTATCGCCCAGAACTTTGTTAATACTTGTATCTGTTCCACCTTTGACATAGATTGCCACTTTTTGTTGTGCAAAAGTCAAGTTGGCAAAGAGAATAACAAATGCTAAAATTATTTTTTTTGTTTTCATAATGTATATTATTTTTCTATTTATATTATTCGTTTTTCTTTTTTTTATTGGTTTACCACTACCCCCGAAACACCCACCCGCCATGCCTCCTACATCCGCGTTTCCAAAAAACACTTCCCCTAAAGCATGCTACTTTAGGGGAAGCTTCCGGATAGAGATTGAGATAGTGAACGATATTATTTGTTTTATCCTTTACGGGCTATACTGTAGGTACTGTGTCGGTTTTGGCAGCAGCGGCTTTTTTAGCAGGACTGTAATGGATAGCTGAAGCGGCTTTAAACTTGAAATAAAATTCGGGATCTTTGTGTTCGAACTGACGGACAAGTTTATCGAACGATTTACTTTTGATATCAGCCAACTCGCCGAACAAACCTCCGATACGTTTGGTAATGCCCGACTGATCGATGCTTACAATCTTTTTGTCGTTCACGCTGCCTTTCAGCTTAGCCAGTTTTTCGGTGCATTCCTGAACTTCTCCGGCTTCAATACCACATTCTTCCAAATCGGCAGGTGCGATTTTTTGAGCTTGCCCCAGCACAATGTCTGCAATGAGAATTACCCCTGCCTGATCTGCGCGATGTACAGCCGAGCGACTATAATTCACTTTTTCCTGTAGCTGAATGTCGTTTTTTTCTTCGGCATATGCATGTACGGCGCCGGCAATATCCAGCGTAAGTTCAACAACGTCTTCGAGTAAAACGTTTTTTTCGGTAGTAATACCGGTGGTAATTTCTTCCTGTTGCGGAGCCAGCGATTTGATTTCCGTAACAATTGCACGCACCTGTGTAACTTTTTTGCTGAAGAGAGGGATTCTGGCAACGGTTTGCGGTGCCTTGTCGCATTCAATCAGCATTTTGTCGTATGCAGCTAATACTGCATTTTGATAATTTGTCATTTGAAATAGATTTAAGAGTTTATAGTTGTCCGATTACTATTTTAACGTGAATCGATGTGCAAATTTAAACTTAAAATTTTTTATATGCAAGAATAAAATTAGTTTTAATTAGAAATAATTAGTTTTTTGGTCTTTTTTTTATGTAAAGCTTTTATTGGTCGGCATTTTCACATTAAAAAAAGTTTTCAACAGCTCGTTATTTTTTTAAGTTAGAGACTCTCTTCTATAGTTTTCTATAATAAGTCATTGAGATGACGAGTGCATCCATTCAGTTGGCTTTGTAAGTCATTGAGATGACGAGTGCATCCATTCAGTTGGCTTTGTAAGTCATTGAGATGACATTGTCATTCACAGCGATGACTTGGTGGTGTAATCAGATAGCCTGGAGGGTTGTACAGTCAATATGTAGGGTTTGCTGAAAAACTATTTGCAACCACGAAGTGGTTAAATTTGAATAACCCCGTACGAAGTGCGGGGGTTGAAACAACAAACAAATCAGAATCCGCCAGCTGGCGGATTCAACAATGCCTAACTTGCTTTTATTGAACACTTTCAGGGTTATGTTTATCACTTGTTTCGCATCCAAATTTGAGAATAAGTTTTGTATTTGCAGGAACAAAAGATAAGCAGATATTTGCAAACTATTCGTATCGAATGATTTTTGAAGGTACAATTTTGGTAATCAAATAGGATGGACCAACCATCATTAGCAACGAGGCAATCAAAGTACCAACATTGAGGAGAATAATATACAACCAATTGAAAGTGATTGGCACGGTAGCCACATAATATGCTTCGGGATCGAGTGGAATTATGCCTGTAAAGTGCTGAATAGCACAAAGTGAAAGTCCAATCACATTTCCCCACAACATTCCTTTGCCGATTAAAAATGCTGAATGATACAGGAAGATTTTGCGAACCGACCAATTTGTGGCTCCCATTGATTTGAGAATGCCAATCATATTGGTTCTTTCCAGAATCAGAATCAGTAAACCGGAAATCATATTGAAACCCGCCACGGAAAGCATTAGAATCAGAATAACCCACACATTTAAATCCAACAAGTCGAGCCAACTGAAAATCTGTGGATTCAGCTGTTTTATGGTTTGAGTAAAGTAAGTCTCACCTTCTTTGTTGAATTTGTTTGAAGTGGCAGCGTAAACCATATCACCTACTTTATCAATATTATTGAAGTCATTTATCAGCACTTCAAGTCCGCTAAACTTGTCCTTATCCCAATCATTAAGCTGTTGGACATGTCGTATGTCGGTGATAATAAATAATTTGTCATATTCAATAAAATTCGTTGAATAAATGCCGACAATTTTGAATTTGCGGGCCCGAACCTGATCCTGAATGAAGTAAGTAAAAAAGTTGTCGCCCAATTTAAGTCCGAGTAAATTGGCCAGGTATTTCGAAATAATGACTTCATTAACCGGCTTTTGTGATGAAACATCCGGAATGCGACCTTCAACAAAATTCGATTTAAAGAAATTCCAGTCAAAACCGGAATCAACACCTTTTATTATTATTCCTTCAAATTCCGAATTGGTTTTAATTATACCGGGTTTGGTAGCAAAACGCTGAACATGTTTTACGCCATCAATTGCAGAAATTTTCCGCATCAAAGCTGTATCCGCTTTGATTGGATTCATCTCGTACGTGTTGTTACTGTCGAAATTAGTAATCTGAATATGTCCGCCAAAGCCAATGGTTTTATTGCGAATTTCTTGCTTAAAACCAATAACCACAGCCACCGAAATCAACATCACAGCTAGTCCGAGCGCAATGCCAATAGTGGCAATACGAACGGCAGGACGAGAAATATTCTTCTTGCCCTGCTGAAAATGAATGCGTTTAGCTATGAAATATTCTAGATTCAAATTGATTGGTTGATTCGTTAACTGATTAATTGGATGATTGGTTGCATTGAACACTTTAACTAATCAACGAATTCACTAATAACTCCTAACTAACACAAATTACCAAATATGAAAAATGTATTATTTGTTAGTTTTAATTTTAAAAATATTTACAGAATGAGTCTTTAAGTCCCCTTATGGGGGATTTAGGGGGCTGCTAATAACTAAATAGTCCGCCCCGGATAAGCAAGTAACGCTTTTCCAAGAACCACCAATGCATGTTTGAGTGATTCTTTATCGAGTACATACGCGATGCGAACTTCATCTTTTCCCATTCCTTCTACGGTGTAAAAACCTGAAGCAGGTGCCATCATAATGGTGTAACCTTCGAATTCGAAATCGGAAAGTAACCAGGCACAAAATTTATCAGCATCGTCAACCGGCAGACGAGCAACGGTATAAAACGCACCCATAGGAATTGGTGAATAAACGCCCGGAATGCGATTTAAACCGTCAATGAGAAATTTTCTCCGTTCCACATACTCATTGTACATTTCCAGCATATAATCCGGTGGCGTGCTCATAGCGGCTTCAGCGGCAATTTGCCCCAATAATGGTGGACTTAACCGCGCTTGACAGAATTTGATGACATTTTTGCGAACTTCTTTATTTTTAGTTACAATGGCACCAATGCGAACACCGGTCATACTGTAACGCTTTGAAACAGAATCAATCAAAACCACATTTTCTTCAATCCCATCCAAATGAAAGGCTGAAATGTAAGGTGCTCCGGTATAGCAAAACTCACGGTATACTTCGTCGGAGAAAAGGTACAAATCGTATTTTTTCACCAAATCGCGAATCTTGTTCATTTCAGATCGGGTGTACAAATAGCCCGTTGGATTATTCGGGTTGCAGATTAGAATTCCTTTCGTTTTTGGAGTGATAAGTTCTTCAAATTTATCAACATGGGGTAATGCAAATCCTTCTTCGATGGTTGAAACAACCGGACGAACAACCGCACCAGCAGCAATAGCAAATGCGGTATAATTAGCATAAGCAGGTTCAGGAACTATTATTTCATCACCCGGATCGAGACAACTCATAAATGCAAAATTTACAGCTTCCGATCCACCGGTTGTGACAATAATATCTTCTTCAGTTACATCAATATTAAAGGTTTGATAATATGCAGCCAATTTGGTTTTCAGGCTTTTAATACCATCACTCGGACTATATTCCAACACAGTACGATCAATATTCCGAATGGCATCCAACGCAACCTGAGGAGTCTTTAAATCGGGCTGACCAATATTTAGATGGTAAACCTTGATTCCACGGGCTTTTGCTTTGTCGGAAAGTGGAACTAATTTACGAATGGGAGATTCAGGCATTGCCTGCCCACGTTGCGAAGTGTGTGGCATAATTTCAGTTATCAATTATCAGTTGTAAGTTATCAATTGTATTTTATTGAAACCTAAACTTCATTCAATTTATAAATTTTGCTGCAAAATTAGTGAAATAAACCCGATAAATAAAGCAATTTAATTACAAGTTGATAGTAGCTCCCTAAATTCCCGGAAGGGAGACTTAAAGATAAAATGTATGAATTTAGTAAAAATTCATAAGCTGTGATTTCTATAATCTTATGTTTTTAAAGATACAAACTTGGTCTTTAGGTCCCCCTTCGGGGGATTTAGGGGGCTTCACTATTTCAGATCCACCATAATTTTGAGATTAAACTGGCGGCCGGTAAGATAATTAGGTGTTGCCATTTGTTGCCCGTAAATATCTGTAACCCAATAATAAGAATTTACATTTTGGAAGTCAAGTAAATTAAAAATCTCAACGTTGAGCCAAATGTTTTTGACATGTTTCAGCCACGTTTTTTCCATGACTTTATCCGTGCCGTTTACCAAAATGCGTGAAGCACCAATATCGACCCGACGGTATGCCGGAGCACGGTTTGCCTGAGCCCTGAAAGCTGCAGTATAAGGAGAATTATAAGGTGCAGCAATAGGTAACCCATCAGACCAGATAAACTTTAACTGCATTTTATACTTCGGATTATTTGGCAAATAATCCTGAAACATCATAGAGAATGTATATCGTTGTTCATTAGGTGATGAAACCCAACCGGGATAAACAGTGGTTGAAGTCAGAACTTTCCCATTTGTATCAAAAGTATGAGCTACATAGGAATCTCCTTCAATATCTTCTTTTGCATTCATAAGCGAAAGATTTATCCACGAATCTGCTCCGGGAACTAATTCTCCAAAAAGCTTAAAATCAACGCCGGCCGTATAAGCTTTCGCATCGTTCTTTCCCGAATATCGAATCTGAACATTATCCACCGAATATGAAATTACACGATCTGCCAGCTTTAGATAAGCTTCGGTTGTAAATTTAAAAGGTCGTCCCCACGCACGGAAATAATGATCACCTCCTAACACAAAATGCAGTGAACGTGGTGCTTTTATATTTGGATTCAGTTTAATGTTCACGTTACCCAACGCATCGGTGGTAGTATCACGAATTTCTTTATAAAATGGTGCCTGATAAAATAATCCACTGGCAAACCGAAAACTAAAGTCCTTTTCCCAATGCGGTAATAATGAAACTGAGAAGCGCGGACTAATCAGCATCTCTTTATTAAATGTCCAGTAATTTGCACGTAAGCCGCCTGTAAATGAGAATGATCCAAGCTTAGTATTCCATTTGTAGGTGTCCTGAAAAAATGCTGTTGATCGCCATGTTGGCAAAACCGACGAAGATTTCATATTATAAAACAAATTCACCTGAGAGTCGCTATACGGAAGCGAATATCCGACTGAATCTCTCCATTCCCATTCGCTTATTTTATCGGTAATTATTTCATTCTGAATATTTAAACCCCATTTCATTTTGTGATTTCCCGTATCAAATTCTCCCAAATGAGCAATGTTACTTACCGAAGCATTCAATCTGTTTCGGGCGTGTCGCTGGTATTTTCCAATGCCAAGTGATTCTCCGTTTTTATTTTCAGCATTCAAATCCATTTTTACTTCGCTTAAAATATATTCGCCTAATATATCATACGTTTCATTTTCATTTGTGTAAAATGATGACGTCAATAAGCTGAGCTTTAAGCCTTTTGTGGGTTTGAAATTCAGAGTAAATGCTCCAAAAGTGGTTCTGAATAAATCATCCTCGGTTCCTTCATAGAAAATCGTTAATTTACGACCCATGTTATAGGTTCCAAATTGAGTTTCGGATGAATCGGGTTTAAAGAAATAATTGTTTTGTGAGAAATTGCCTAAAAAAGTCAATTCCCATTTTGGATTAAACTGATAAGTCAGATACGTTTGATAATCAACAAAAGAAGGTTTGTATACGCCTTTTGTGTCGAGCGTTCCTAATAAATATTTTGAAGTCTTGTAGCGGATACCGTGCATTTGAGTGAAATTTTTGTTGGCTGTACCCACATAAGCCGAAGCTCCCAACAAACTAACCGAAGCTGTCGCTTCAAATTCCTTTGGTTTTTTGTATTGAATATCAAGAACTGAAGACATTTTATCGCCGTATTTAGCATCGTAACCTCCCGAAGAAAATGCCACATTCTGAACCATATCGGGATTGATAAAACTCAATCCTTCCTGTTGTCCCGATCGAATAAGTAACGGTTTATATACCTCAATTCCATTCACATACACCGCATTTTCATCGAAATTTCCACCGCGTACGTTGTATTGCGAGCTCAGTTCGTTATTTGAACTTACTCCGGTAAAAGTAATAAGCAAAGACTCAATACCACCGCTTGAATTTGGCATTAATCTGTATTTTGAAGCATCGAGCATATCGACAGTTGAAGTTTGACGTCGTTGACCGATTACATTCACCTGGCTCATTTCTTTTGATAATGCCGGAAGTTCCACCGAAATCTGAATGACTTGTTGTTTGGGACGGATGGTATGCTTGATGGTTTGGTAACCCAGCATGGAGTAAACAATAGTTGCCGAATCATGGATATCAGCTATCAATTCATAATATCCATTCTGGTTGGTAGTGGTTCCTTTTTTTGAATTTTCGAAATAGACATTTGCTAATTCAATCCCTCTGTTGTTGGTGTCAATCACATATCCGTAAATGCGAACTTTAGTTTGAGCCGAAAGGGCAAACGTAAAAAATAAAATGCAAACTAAACCAACTAATCTATTCTTCATGAAAAAATTGTACTTCACTCAATAAGTTTTTTAAACCTTCATTTAACGGAAAATTGTTCTTTTTATTTTATTTCAAATTTTCAATTGTCCACAAAGATATAACTTAGGCTCGAAGTAAGCAAATGTTAGAAATACATAGCTGCTTAAACTCTCATTAAAAACAATTATCCGGAAATAAATTGACCAATAATCAATCTGTTTCCGGATAAACTAAAAAACATCTCGAAAAACTACAATTCTCTAATCTTAAAAAAAACAGAAAATAAAATGTTACTCGGCAAGAGATAGATATTCAAGGAGTTTTTCAATTGTATTGTAAGCTTGATTCTGAATTACCCAACTGTCGCTTGTAACTGAAATCTGAATTTCAGCATCTTCAACCACCATGTAGCCGGCACGGGCCAAGGCACGCAACGTCCAGTACATTCGGGTTTTATCGCCTGTAACCCATATTTTCCGGGTCATAGGATAGTTCATGGAAAAATTGCCATTGGCAGCATTGAAAAAATATGATTTGCTTTGAAAAGCCTCATTGAAACTGCCATTGAAAACCAAATCTTCCGGAACACCGCTTTCAATCCCTTTTGTCGTGCTCATTAACCATATTTTACCGGCAGCTTGTAGAGCTAAATCCAACTCGTGGGTAGAAATTAATATGGCTTTCCCGGTTTTATGCGCCAATTTATGTAGCAGCAACATTATTTCAACACGATTGGGCAAATCGAGGTGCGCCGTTGGTTCATCGAGAATAATTATTGGGGTGTCCTGAGCCAATGCTTTGGCAATCATGACGCGTTGCCGTTCTCCATCAGAGAGTTCGTTAAGCAACTCATTGGTTTTCTTTTCCAAATGAACCATTTCGATAGCGTCCAGAATCAGCGTTTCTTCTTCGTCTGAAACATCTCCCCACCAGTTACTATGGGGATGACGACCAAACGATACAATATCGTGAACCGTTGCATTTTCAATGTCTACACGGTCAGTCAACACGATTGATAATAATAATGCTTTATCCTGGATTGAAATCCGGTCGATATTTTTTTCATCAATAGAAACATTTCCTATTAACGATTTTTGCAAACCCGCCAACGTGCGTAATAAAGTTGATTTTCCGCTTCCATTCGGTCCTATTAAACACACCAATTCCCCTGCACGCAACTCCAGATTAAGATCTGATTGTACGACAACTGATTTTCCTTTTTTGAAATATCCAATCGTGAGGTTTTGTGTTTTCAGGATACTCATTTCTTTTTCAAAATTATCCAAATAATAATCGGCGCCCCAAAGAGCGCACTAACTGTATTAATCGGCAAGGTGTATGTAGGGATTTGAGTAATTATATCGCAAATAAGTAAGAGTGATGCGCCACAAACAATGGTGGCAGGTAGCAGAATTTTATGATTGGATGTGCGAAAAATGCCACGTGCAATATGTGGAATTGCCACTCCCACAAAAGCTATAGGACCTGTAAAAGCCGTGATTCCACCTGCCAGTAATCCAGTGGCAACAACAATAAGAAACCGGGTTTGCTGTATGGAAATTCCCAATCCGCGCGCATAATTTTCACCAAGCAAGAACCCATCAAGACGTTTTTGGAGAAAAAATGCCATGCCAATTCCTATTAAAACCACAGGTAATAGCACTTGCATATACATCCAGTTTACAGCACTTAAGCTTCCGAAAGTCCACATAACAAACAGTTTGATAGCATCGGGATTACTAAAATTCTGCAAAACGCTCACTAACGATCCGGCAATTGTACCAAACATAAGTCCTACAATTAACAGCGAAATGGAATTATTTACTTTAAAAGATACTCCAACAACTAACATTAAGACAACCGATGCACCAACAATGGCAGCAGCAATTAACGCCCAACCACTGCTGATAAATACAACAGGGAAAACGGAAGCCGCCATCATAACCAACGCCACGCCCAGACTTGCACCTGAACTTACGCCCAAAATATACGGATCTGCTAATGGATTGCGAAACAAGGTTTGCATTAGTAAACCGGCAACTGACAATGAAGCTCCGGCAAGCACAGCAGTCAAAGCTTTGGGCAAACGAAAATTCATCAATATTTCCGAATTAATCGCATTGGAATGGTTACCTCCAAATACCGATAGCACATCGCCTATGGAAATGCGAATGCTTCCCCATGCCAAATCGGCAAGGAAAAGCCCTAACATGAAGAGTGATAAAGCGATAAATAATATAGTGTTACGTGATTTCAAATATAGAAACTGACTTTGGAGACTAAAAGTGCAAAATAATGAACAAATATCTGGTTTTTGGGGATTGATAAGTAAGCTTACCAAGGCTAACAATTATACTTAGTAAGAATTAATTGCATGGATCTCCATAAATGTGTTCTTGAAATATTATTATTCATTCATAATCAGATATTTGTCTCTGAATTGCTGAAATACAATAATGTTTTCATAACCTTCGGGTGTTTTAACCCAGTTTTTGAGGAGACCATTTGTTTCATAGTTTTCTTTTTCAAACAAATGTCGGCTGGCGGTATTGTTCTCAGAAATCTGACAGTACAGTTGGTTTAATTTCAGATAATTGAATATATATACTTCTACCAAATGCAGACTTTCGCGGGCAAATCCTTTTCCCTGAAAAGCCGGATCGACAAAAAGACCAAGAGCAATCCGGCTGTGGTGAATGTCGAAATCAAATAAATCAACCGTTCCAACCGTTTCGCCGGTATCAGCACTGACCATCATCAGTCGCAGTTGAAGGGATTCGTAAATGTCTTTATCGGAATTGGCAATATATTGCTTCAGTTGAAAGCGCGAATAAGGATTGCGCGTGTTGCCAACAGCCCATAGTTGTGGGTTGTTTTCCCATTCGTACAACCGATCCAGATCTTCCGGTTCTACAGCCCTTAGTCGTATAATTTCGTTTTCAAACAAAGCTGTTAGTTTTAACCGAAAATAGATTTGAAAAATCCTTTTTTCTGTAATTTATATTCCTGATGAATTTCGTTGGTTATTGGCTCGAAATGTTTGTTAGTGGTAATCATTCTGTAGATTACTCCCCAATCAGGCATTCCACCTAAGTTTCGGTCATCTATAAACAGGTCGGCCTTGAGTTTTCTGGGCTCGTTGGTCTTTTTTATTTCTTCGGGATAGTTATTGTTTACAGCATAAAATTCCAATCCGCGACTACGGCAAAATTCAACCGCCTCATTTAATAATTCTCCTTCGCGAACCGTCCACAATATCAGTTGATGTTCATGGCTCAGTTGAATTCGCTTAAGTGTGTCTATTGCAAATGGAATTTCTTTTCCAATCCTTGGAAATTCGTGATTTACAATAGTTCCATCAAAATCTACAGCAATAATCATATAATAAAATTTAGTTAATCTTCAGTTTCATCCAATTTAAGGTCTGATATAATTTTACCTTCATTTGGTTTGCAAAAAATAAGAGCAATTGCAGCAATGCCCGAACAGTAAATCAAAGATACATCACGCAACAGATAGAAAACCAGAATGCTTCCAATCAATCCGATACCAATGATTAGCAACCTCAAAATGGCTCCTTTTTGATATTCATTCAGTTTCTTTTTTTCATCTTCAATCATAATCCATTTTTTTGTCATACGAAAAAATCCACCTAATGACAAAGGGATTGATATGAGCATGTACAAAATAACAATGTCAGTTAAAGTAATTCCCAATCCGCTTTTTGAATCAATCAGAGCACCATTATCTTTGTTCAGAAAGATAAATACGGCTGATATAATTGTTGCGGCATAAATACTGTAATAAATCAGAGATATTTTGTTTATAATTTTCTTCATATTTTCTTCTATTGTTGTTTAAGTTATTGATTTTAATAAGTTTATAATTTTTCGGGATTTTTATTTAAATGAATTTGTAAATTCAACACGATTTAATATTGACCTTCCAAGTGTAACTTCATCGGCATATTCCAATTCATCGCCAATTGCAATACCACGAGCAATAGTTGTAATCTTAATATTAAAGGGTGCCAGTTTTCGGAAAATATAAAAATTGGTAGTATCACCTTCCATCGTGGTGCTTAACGCCAGAATTACTTCTTTTACATTCTCAGTTGAAACCCGCTGAACCAGACTTTCAATTTCCACATCGGAAGGTCCGATTCCATCCATTGGCGAAATAATGCCTCCCAATACATGATATAC
>JBBQMQ010000023.1:0-18430 GCA_038329115.1 Bacteroidales bacterium | reverse complement strand
TGCAACATTAGGAATTATTGCTTTATATGTTCCTGAAACTTTATAAATTGAATTATCTGGAGCAACATAAGAATCGCAAACAGTTTTATTAATAGTATTGAAACTGCTATGATTTACTGTAAGATTTATGGTAATTATACTGTCGCAGCCTGCCTTATTGGGAATTTTTGCTTTATAGATTCCCGAAACTTTGTAAACAGAATCATTAGGAGCTTTATAGGAATTGCAGACCGTGGCGTCAACAGTGGCCGTTGTGCTATGATTGAGTATGAGGTTAATATGGATAATGCTATCATTACCAGCTGAAGTTTTTATTGTTGCAGTTTTCATACCTGAAGTCACATAGACTTTTCCATCCGGTGCTTTATATGAATCACAGGCAGTAACGATAGTAGCACCAATAACAATTACATCTATTTTAGCTAATGCACTTTCGCAATTACCATTACTCTGACTTACATAATAACTGGTTGTACCCGGCTTAGTAGTTAATGGAATAGGGGCTGTTGTGCTTGCCGAACTTCCTAAACTAGTGTACCATACAAGATTTTTCGAGGAGGATAATGGTTTTGCAATATCACCCTGATTATATTTTATCGGTGAACTTAAAAGTGGTACCGGAGGAAGTTTAGCTATTGTAACGCCACTTTTATTATTTGTCAGATTTTTTTCACCAATAATGTTGTTTGGAGTAGTGACATACGCAGTGTTTGACCATGCTAAACCTCCTGTTAAAGGTTTTATAGTTATAATAATTGGTTCAAAAGAGGCTCCTGCAAGCAACGCACCATTTCTGGTAAACGTCAATATATTGGTTCCAACAGGATTTACCACGGCCCATGGACCACTTGGGGGTTTAACAAATGTAAACCCAGTAGGTATAGTGTCAGTTACAGTTATTTGTACAGGGTTGGTTTTATTGATATCTACCGTAGAAATATTAGATACCTGAATAGTATAGGTATTACCGTTTATAGGATCAGCACATAGTTTATCAACAGAGGTTTCTATTTGTAAATCAGGAGTTGAAATGGTAATATTTGACACTGCCGCAGAAGTATTATCTGATAAATCATCACCGGGAATTCCTGTTTGGGAAGGATCAATGGTTGCAATATTCATTAGAGTTAATCCATCTAATAATTTGTCATTTTTAATTGTTCCAACTATTGTAAAAGATGCTGAACTGTTAGCTTGCATTGATAAGGAAGAGCTGAATGGATTTGTAAGCCCGGAAATCAGCGGAATCCCACTTGTGTAACCTACAGCTGTATTATTTGTATTCCCATTATTATTGAATGTAATACTATTTACTGTAAACTCGTTGGTAGTAAGAATTCCCTTCAATTTGAGTGAGTCAGAAAACAATAGATTAGTAACCGGTGCAGCAGTTGAATTAAGTACATTAACAGTATAAGTCACTTTATCTCCAACTTTAGGTTTACTATTATCTACATTTTTATATACACTGAATCCAATGGGAGTACTTAAAACTAAATTCCGTATTTCATGATAGTTAACGCTTCCACCTGTAGATGCCGCAAAACCTAATATAAGGTTGGCTGGAGGTGGGGTAGTTGTAGTGTAGGTAAGTAAAGTAACATCATTGCCATTGGGTGAAGTTCTCCATCTTACAGTTATAGTATATTTTGGAGAAGCTCCACTACCTGATGGAATTATGCTTATTTTTACTATTCTGTAAAACAAACCATCGGAGGGCCTTTTTGGAACCAAATTCGGATAACCAATAGAATTTAAACTAGAAGTTAAATTTGGTTGAAGCTGAGTACTTCCCAAAAAGTAATGAGAATTAGCAACAATATTTGTCTCTGGTCCTCTGAGTGTTATTGAATTACATAAACGCCCGGGACCTCCGTTTCGACCTTGTGTTGGGTTTGAAAAATTACCAAATTCGTCAAAACCTATGCCTACGTAAGCACCGTATAAACCCATTGCCGGAGGGTTTGGAGCGTAACCCAATGATCCGCCAAATCCACCAATTGAGAATGGAACAGCAAGAGCATCAGAAAGAGTCACCGTAAAACCATCTCCACCTTCAAGAAGTGGAACAGCATCTCTCCATGTTTTGTATTCAAAATCTATAAAGACTCCCAAGTATGACGGCAACCCTTTGTTAATATAAACATACCCTTTCTGATCTGTGGCTGAGCTTGTTAGTCTAAGCCAGCCATTACCCAGTGGGTCTACACCGGGAGCAGTTAAAGTAGCACTACCTCCCAGAATTATACGAGGGTCAATTACATTAGTCTTAAACGTTTCATTAAGGTTAATTTGAGCACTGGCTTTCTGTATAAGAACAAAAGTGCTTACAAATAAGACAGTAAAAGAAATGATTAAGCGAAAACGGATATTCATCATAATATAAAATTTAATGACATTTTTTATTTATTTCCATTTGGAAAAGCTGAAAATAAATTTTGTTATAAATACCTGGTATTAAAATTGTTTGTTGATCTGACGCCGGGATTAATTTTAATATTATATCCGACAAAAATTTCAACACTTCCGTTTGATGACCCGGAGAGGCTTCCAGTAGTAATATCATAAGAAGCGCCAATCTGGAATCCACTTAAGTTTACTCCTGCCATTATTGCAACGGCATCCTGAAACCGGTATGAAATTCCGCCCCACAGCAAATTGTTATATTCCACCCTTGCATTCAAGTCCACCTGGGCATTTATAAGATTTGATTTAACTAAAACAGAAGGAATAAGATAAAGAGGTTCACGTGAATCAATTAGTGTAACCTGATAGCTGGAAGCGAAATACAGATTCCTTTTTTGGGTGTAGATTACATTTCCAATTTTAACGGGTGATTCCAAAAGGTTCGTTCCCGAAAGTCCGATATCAAAAGTTGAACCGTATTGATAATATACTCCCAAATCGAAATTTGGTGACATTGCGCTTTCGGACTGATTAACGCTTAATAATGGATCACCAGGCTGTTCAACAATCAATTGATTAAAGTCGATAGTTTTGTTTAATAATGAAACACCCAAGCCAATTCCCAGTCTTCCTTTCTCGTTATTTAACAGAAGCCTGTAGGCATAATTTAATTTAATACCAAGGTTTTTCTCAAAACCCAACTTGTCATACACAACATTTATACCCACTCCGCTATTGATGGAATACAAAGGAGCATGCATATTGAATACAACCGAGAACGGAGTAACACTATTATTTGCTGCATCTTCGAATCCCAACCATTGTTGGCGCCCGAAAACATTGGTAGAAAGCGCATCTTTTGATCCGGCGTATGCAGGATTGTAAATTAATTCATCTAAAAAATACTGTGTCAACTGTGTCTGGCAGAAAACCGGAGATATAAACAATATGCTTATGGCAAATAGAAGAAAAACCAGCCCCCCTGAATCCCCCCGAAAGGGGGACTTTAAGATTCCACTATTTTTTGTTGACTGTCGTTTAAATAAATGTTTCATGTATTAATTTTTAATTATTTAGTTCATTCTAACTTCTAACTCATACGATAACTTAAAGTCATTATATGAATTAGAAGTTAGAAACACCGTTATTTTAAGTTCTTTTTAATGACAGAGAATTCGGTTCGTCGGTTCAACAAATAAGCAGCTTCTCTCATTTTTAAATCTTTAATCGAAAGAATATATTCTTCGGTCAAAATAGTTCCAGCCGGGAATGTGTAACCATCTTTGGTGATAACAGTTGACAAAATGCGTGGTTTTCGCTCCCCATATCCTTTTGGAACTAATCTTTCTTTTTGAATTCCTTCTTGGGTGATAAAATTAACGACAGTTTCTGCTCTTTTTTGTGAAAGGTTATCATTATATTCATCCGAAGCTCTTGAATCGGTGTGTGATGAAAGCTCGATTACCAACTTTGGATTATCTTTTAAAATATCGACCAATACCATGAGTGAATCCTGGTATTGTGTTTGTAAATCCCATTTACCGACTTCGAAATAAATATCTGGGAGAACTATTGGTTTGTCAGGGATACGTGTTAAAGAAAGATTTACCTGATAGATTGTATCATTTTGTGGATTTCCGACCAACACCTGTTCGGTTTTTGTAAAGTAATCATCTTTTGAGAACAACAGAGTGTATAATGATTGTTGTTTAACTTTTCCTGCGGCAATTAAAAAGCTTCCATTTGCATCTGTTGTAAGGTTTAACGTGTCTTTCGAACCATTGGTATAGCGAAACTGAAGATTTGCCATGGGTTGTTTTGAAAGTTCTTCAGTAACTAATCCCTTGATTGATATTTTAGTCTCTATCTGTTCGAATGAATAAATATCATCGCCACCTTTACCTCCGGCACGACGAGAAGTGAAAAATCCTTTTTCGG
The DNA here is from genome assembly GCA_038329115.1 of Bacteroidales bacterium. Taxonomy (GTDB): domain Bacteria; phylum Bacteroidota; class Bacteroidia; order Bacteroidales; family Paludibacteraceae; genus Paludibacter. Next base: position 14,086 of record JBBQMQ010000023.1, on the reverse strand, counting down.
CATTTGGTTGAAAATTCATAGCAAAATCATCATCCGGTGAATTAATAGGGCGCGGAAGATGCTCTAAGTTGGCAAATTCTCCATCTTTAGGTATGTCAACGCTATAAATATCTAATCCTCCAAAACCGACCATTCCATTCGAAGCAAAATACAGAATGGTGTCATTATGCAGCGATGGAAACAATTCATCACCTGCGGTATTTACTTTAGAGCCAAGGTTCACTGGATTGCTAAACGATTCCTGTTCAGAATTGCGTGTAACCTTCCAAAGATCTTTCCCCCCAAAACCTCCGGGGCGATTGGAAGAGAAAATCATTTCTAATCCATTAAGGCTAATTGCCGGATGTCCGACATTGGCTGTTTCATCGGAATATGCAACAACTGGTTTAATCCAGTCATTTCCCGATTTTTCTGACTGAAGTATCTGACAATACATTTTATCTTTACTCATTTTTTCACAACGACTGAAAAAAAGAGTTTTGTAATTAGAGTCAAATACAGCTGTTCCTTCATTAGAAGCCGTGTTTATTTTTTCTTTATCATCCAAAAGTTTAATCTCGCCCCAAAAACCGCTTTTCGTTTTAGAAGCAATAAAAAGGTCGGAGAAATAACCGTTTGTCCAGTTATCACTTCCTTTACCAACAGTGCCTTTACGGTTGGAAGAAAAAACAACAGTTGACAATTTAGTATCACCATAAATGGCTGAAAAGTCATCAAACGAAGTGTTCAATTCTTTTATGTTTTTGATAACCCACTTTCGATTACTCGATTTATCGTTCATTCCAAGTTCAGAAGTGGCTTTTCCAGCCAGCGCAAGTTTGTTTTCAGGATCTTTTTTCAGATATTGATTGAATAAAGGCAGTGCTGCAGGATAGTTTCCCAACATATTAAGTACAGTGGCATAGTAAAGCAATACCTCTGGCTTTTCGTCGGAATACTTATTTTTGACTAGTTTTTGGTAATAAGTTATCGCTTTTTTTGGGTTATTTATTAATCTGTAACATTCTGCCATCTTATACGTAACTTCATTCCGTGTTTTTTTATCTAAATCAGAATTGCTTAACGCTTTTGTATAGTCTTCGATAGCAGGCATATATTGTTTTTTGTCAAAGAGTTTGTTTGCTCTTGTTACAGTACTCATTTGACTATAACCGGATAAAAAACAGCCAATCATAACCAATACCAGGATTGTTTTAAGTTTAATGGATTTCATGAATCTTATTCTTTTATAAATTTTATATGTGATATTTGTTGGTTTCCTGAAACTTTTAAAATATAAAGCCCTTCCATAAGCGGAGAAACATCGATGTTAAGTATATCGCCTGAGGTATTCCATGTTTTTAATTGTTTCCCCGAGGCATTGAAAATTGAGATAATTTTGGATCCTTTTATTTGACTTAAATCAATCAAAGCATTTCCTTTTACAGGATTTGGGGTTATCTGAACCGAAGCATTAATCAAATCCCTGAAAAGACTAACACTCCCCTGACTGGTATACAATTTTTTATCTGAACCTTTGGCGTCGTATTTATAAAAATAAACTCCCACAGGAGCTTGTTCTCCGGATTGCATTAATCCATCCCACCTACCATTTACGCTATCAATCGAGTATACAAGACGACCATTTCTGTCATTAATAGCCATTTTGATGTTTTCAACACCGTCGGTTTTAGGTCCGAAAGTATCATTTATTCCATCTCCATTAGGTGTAAAAGCATTTGGCAGGTCAATATTCACCGAGCAAATATAAACTTCAACAACCGCAGTTCCGGTTTGTAGGAATATACAGCTTTTTGTATCGACAACACTTTTCAGATTATAAGTGTATATACCCGGTTCACTTGTACTAACTCCAAGCGAAACAGTATCTCCGGTTAGAGTAGTAATGGTTTGTTCAGTTCCGTTATTTATAATATAAATAAAAGTATAAGGTGCATTACCGTTACTTCCTGTAAATAGAATTCTGGTCGCTGTCGAATCTTTACAAACACCAGAAGTTCCCTGAATTGTAGCGGTAGGTGCAGGATTTACAATTACTGTAACCGGTACCAACGAACTTTCGCAAATTCCGTTATTTGCGTTTACATAATAGGTTGTATTTCCAGATGTTGAAGTATTCGGAATGGGTGCAATCGGACTCCCGGTTCCATTTTGAGTGGTGTACCATAAAAGATTATTACCGGTTGCAGATAGAGCAGTTGCGCTCTCGCCCTGACAGTAGTAAATTGGTGAAATTACAGTTGGAGTTACTGCTTTTGCATAAAGAGTATCACTGCTACGGTTATTTTTCGTGTTTGCCTCTATTCCGGCATACGTAACTGTTGCGCTGTTTACCCATTTTATTCCTGTGGCTGGCGCTTTTACTTTCAGTGTAATTACCGGATAAGTTGAAGTTGATGTAAGCACATCATTTCTACTAAAACTATAAATATTTCCTGTATTAGATGCTGTCCAGCCGCTATTTGTGGTACTTATAACGGTGAAACCTGTTGGTATGGTATCAGTAACCGTAACGGTATTATTGATAATGCTACTTGTACTACCAATATTCGAAACAAGTAAAGTGAAGATATTTCCATTTACAAGATCAGAGCAGACATCATCAAACTTATTTTTAACAACGAAATCAGTATTGGGTATAGTAGTCGTTGCTGTTGAAATATTATTAGTTAAGTCCTGATCGTTTATACCGGTTAAAGAAGCATTTATACCAACCGTATTTTTCAAAACACCACCAATGGGCGTATTTTTTATTGTCCCTACCACAATAAAAGTTGAGACACTGTTTGCTTCCATGTTTAGGGAATTGACATTGAATGGGTTCGTAAATCCGGTTGTTACCGGTATACCCGATGTGAATCCGGTTGCAGTATTTCCTACATTGCTATTATTGTTGAAAGTAATACTGTTTATTTCCATAATGTCGGAGCTAATCATGTTGCCGGTTCCATTCTTAAGTGTATCTGAAAGAGATAAATTATTTATTGCGGATGGCGTTGCATTATAAACATCTATTTTATAAGTAAGCTTATCTCCAATTTTAGCATTTAATTTGTCTACACTTTTGTCAACGCGAACCCCTCCCGGAGTCGTAATAACTAAATTTCTAATTTCATGAAAATTTATACTTCCTCCCGTGGAGGCCGCAAAACCTAATTTGAGATTGTCAGGGATTGGATCAACAGTATCATAAGTAAGAAGTGTGACATCATTACCTGTAGGCGTTGTTCGCCACATTACTGAAATTGTATATTTTGGATTGGAAGGTGTACCTATTGGAATAATCGATATTTTAACCCTTCTGTAAAATTCAGTATCAGATGGTCTGTTAAATACAGGAGTGCCATATCCAATTGGATTGGTACTTGTATTGAGCGTAGTCTTTGTCAAATACTTATTCGTGGTTGATGCATTCGATGTAGTTGGCCCCCGTAGCACAATGGAATTTGGTGATAATCCGGGACCGCCGACGCGTCCTTGTGTTGGATTTGAAAAATTTCCAAACTCATCAAATCCAATTCCAAGATATCCTCCTGCTAATCCGGGGGTAGGTCCGTCAGGCGAATAACCCAAAGAACCACCATAACCTCCTAATGCAAAAGTAGCAGATGAATTAAAAAGGTACACCGAAAAACCATCTCCTCCACCTTCACCAGCAACGTTTCTCCATGTTTTGTATTCAAAGTCAATTAAGATCCCTAATGTAGAAGGAAATGAAGAATTAATATATGCAAAACCTTTCTGGAATTGATTGGAATTGGTAAGCCTGAGCCAGCCTGCATTTGCAGGATCGTTCACTCCGGAAGTTAAGGATGCTGCAGGGGATCCTCCAAGTATTATTTTACTTCCAATAATATTCGTCAGGAAACTTTCATTGATGGTAAATTGGGCTTTTGTTTCTAACACAAAAGTACAATTACTTATCAAAAAAAGCATAATAAAAACTGGAAGACGAAGGAGTGAGTATTTCATTAATTTTCAATTTATTTTTAAAAATAGGGAATTTATTTGGAATATTCGAGCCATTTACCGATATTTATGTTTTATCTACAAGTCAAAAATATGATAAATTACCTTTGATTTATTTATTGCTATTCAATACAATGTATTTTTTTTGACGATATTCTATTTGTCTATATGTCGTTTTTTACTTATTAATCAAACGTTTAGTCTGCTTCTGAATATTTAAAACGAACCGTTTTCACTCTTTATAAAAAGAGAAACAGGCACTTATGATGGTTTCAACGAATTAAAATACTAACATTAATTATAATTTTTGATTTACTGGATTGATTATTTCTTAATGACTTTTCCGTTTTGAATGCCACTTGAATTTTCTGCTTTTATGAAATAAATACCTGTTTTAAAGTCACTCGATTTTTCCTACGAGATATTAGTTCATTCAATAAGTAATTTGACAACTTCTTGTTTTTGATTGCTGTTAATAATTAAAAAGTAAATTCCATGCGGCTGATTAATAGACAAATTCATACTTTTTGAATCTCTAAAAGTCTCCTTTTTAATAGATTGTCCTGAAATGTTTAATACTTCAATATCTACCCTACTGGAAACATCCTGAAGCTTTACGGTAAATTCTCCGGATGATGGATTTGGATAAACTACCGCTTTGTCAACAAACATGTCTTTTTTGGTTGTTGGAAAATAGGTAGAATTACTAACAAACTTTGACAACAATCGGGCATAAGCCATCTGTGATCCACAACTTGGTTCGGTTAACTCCCATGATTGATATGGCCAACCCGTATTGAAATCTTTATATGATTTTTGGGATGGTTGACCCATTGGAGGACTCATATTCTCCGAAGTACATGAAACAGTTCCTCCGCCACAACTATTTGTTTCACAACAAGAATTCATTTTAAATCCATCTTCGGGGCCACCAACTAAATATCCAGGAGGTGGTCCATAGAGCGATGTTCCAACCCTGTCCCATGGCGTATTGTTATTAAACCAGGCATGGTAAAATTCATTCACGCTATTTTCTGCTTTGAAGGCAGACATGTTAGAAAGATAGGTTTTATTCAGTGGATTTACACCGTGTAAGTAATGAATATAGGTTTGAGCGGCATTTTTCAAATCGCCATTTTTGCTCGGATTTAAATTATATTGAAGCATGTTCATATAATTGTTTCCTTCATTAGCCTTAACCATATTGCTGCCCCATGTATAAATACTCAGGTGTGCCAGGTATGGATCTTTTTTGCTGGTATAGGCAGGTAAATTATCGGTTTTAGTGGTAACCCCGGTATTATAAGCATTATTTATAGCCGTTACAGTTGCTGGTGTGGCACCTGTTGTTTTGGTATAATAAAGCAACATATCTACATCCTTTGTTTGGTAAGGGGAAACGAAATTAGCATACGTAAACAGTTGTGAGGTCGTGTAATTACTGTCGAAAAAAGCACGATAAGTTGCATTACCAGTTACATCATATAAAAAACTTGCTGCTTCCAATTTAGCCATTGTTCGCCCGTAATCGTTTGTTTCTTGCTGACCGGATCCAAGACCAGCTGTGCCATAAGTGGAGTTATTATTATAGAATAAGACCGCTGGATTGGCCACTGCCCAATTCCATGCACTTTGGGCACTTGTAAGTAAAATATCGGCATACGCTGTCATACCAATGGTGCGATACACTTTCGAAGCTATAGCAAAAGCCGCAGCAGTGTTAAGCGAAGCCGAAGTAGAGGCAGTTCCGTATTTACTTTGACCATGAGCTGCGGAAGGAGGAGAAACATCATTCTCGCCAACAATGCTTAGAACGCTACCATTTGGTCGTTGCATTTTTAAAAGAAAATCAATACCCCATTTTGCTTCGTCCAACAAATCGGGAATTGAATTTCCAGATTCAGGAATATTGTAATTATCGCCCCAAACAGCCGGATTTTCAAGATACGCTTTCATCATATCTACGATGTAATTAGCGGTCCAGTTGGTGTATTTATTAAAATCCCCTGCATCGTACCAGCCTCCGCTAAGATCCAATTCGGTAGCCGCATTACCGCCATCGTTATATACCCGGCAGTTTTTATCCTGAAGCGCCCCGATATGACTTGCTCCATCCGCCCAGCTGGCTCCTGCATAAATTGCTTCTTTAGCAAAACCTGCTCGTTGATAGAAAAACATACGCATAGTTTGCTTAAGCACTTCATCATAAATAGTAGCTGAAATTTCAAATTCATAGGATCGCAGGTTATTAGAAATATCAAGTACATAATACCGACCGGCAGTCGTGACAGAAGAAAAATCGAAATGCCATGCCTTATCCCCCGATGTAGCATCTGTTAAGCCACTATTCCATATTTGTAAAGCGCCACTTAAAACCGTTAAACCAGTTACAGCATCTACGAGCGCATAATTTGAGCCAGGTGTGAAATTTCCCGGAGCATCATAACCTACCATCGGGTTTCTAACGACGGCGACTTTTGATGAATTAGGCAAGTAACCAAACTGATCTACAACGATGAAATTTGATAAAACCGCACTTGAAGTTTGAGTTACTGAATTTGAAGCAACACTTCGATCTCCTGTACCAATAGCATTGGTTGCTTTAGCAGTAAAATTACCCTCCGTTAATAAATGCTGACTTTGAAGTTTTTCAGTCGAAAAGGCTGCATATTCAGTGTCTTGGGCAATAACTAAATTTGCCCAAAGAACTAAAAAAACTAAAAAGAGAAGGGTTTGTTTAATTGTTTTCAATGTGATTTTATTCGTATTTATAGTTTGAATTTCCTTATTTCTAATTAAATGCTTTTTACTTTTTTATCACTTTTCCATTCAAAATACCACTTGAATTTTCTGCTTTTAAAAAATAAATGCCCGATTTAAAGTGGCTCATATCCAATTTGAAGTTGGAAGGAATGGAATTATCAAAAATAATTTTTCCAACAATGTCGGAAACAATCAATCGGTTATTATCTTGTGGTAATTCTATATTCAACTCGTTATTCACTGGATTTGGATACATCTTGATGCTGCCGGCATTAGTTGTATTCAACCCACTGACAAGTGGGTTATAGAATATATTATCAAAATAATTGATACTTCCTGCTGTGCGAGCCGAAGGATAATCGGGAAAAACAATCATTTTGGTAACCGTTTTGCCAATTAAACCTGAAAAATCAAATGTCATTTCCTCCCACTCGTTTATTTTGGTATTTGGAACAAATTTTTGAACTTTCACCGATGCATCTGCATTTTGGAGCGTTATTCCAAAATTGCTGATAACATTTTTGTAAGCCATTACTTTTACCTTGTTGTTTTCAGCAGTGAAGGTTATGGGTGAAAAACTGATTGTTACCACTTGTGCCCATGTTGCAGCATTTGCATTTACAATAAATTTTGCACACGTTGCCGATGAGTTTATGGCTGAAATTCCCGGATTATCGACAAAAGTGAAAAGACTTGCTGCATTATCACCATTTTCGTATATTTTCCATGTCCAATCTTTTCCCACAGTTTCAAAATCAATTATTTGAATTCCAGCGGTAGCCGGTGTATTTGTGGTCGTAGCCGATACAACAATTGGATTATTTGCCGCTGCATTACCTGCCGCATCTTTTGCCACAATAGAAAAAGTATAGTTTGTGGAAAGAGCTAATCCGCTAACAAGATACGATTTAAGTGTTGCAGAAGTGCCAGTAGTTGTCAGCGTGGTTGTTCCGTACGAAATGGTATATGCAACTGCTCCTGAATTATCGGTGGCATTCAGCAATAATTCCACTGAATTTCCATTTACTGCGCCTTTTGTGGCAGTAAAAGCGGTTGGTGCTTGCGTGTCGGCAGTTACTGCCGGGCAATTGCTCCCAACGGTATAAGTCAACTGTTTTGTAACCGACATTCCTCCTGCATACGAAAATTTACAAGCCATTTTAAAAATAGAACCAGTGGTTTGCCCTGTAAATGTTTTTGTGGCAATTTTACCCGTTGTAGTCATTGCCACCTCAGCAAAATTGGGGTTATACGTCCAGGCATATCCCTGAACACCGGTTCTGTTATCCAGCAATTCAAACGTAGCTGTTACATCTGTTCCTACTGTTTTGAAAGAGTAATTATACCCTGTGGTAAATGCTCCATTTGATGCAGCATAATCTGTTCCCTCGCATTCGGTATTGGTTACGGGAGTAGTGTTAACAGTTATCGATAATGGACTGTTTGCAGCTTCGTTCCCAAAAAAATCTTTTACTACCACAGTAAATGTATAACTTGTATTCGGAGTAAGATTAATTAAGCGATGTATTTTTACAAGGTCTGAATTTCCGGATAACTCAGTTGTAATTCCATTCAGTGTGACACTATAATACAGCATATTAGAACTATCGGTAGCTTTCAAGAGCAACTCAATACTCGTTGCGCTAACAACTCCCGGCGTAACAGTAAAATCTGTTGGAATTCTGGTATCACTTGCAAATAGCCGTTGTTTAGCTGGAATTGTACCGGTATTAATTACATTGGGTGCGCCAATACTTGGCCAATTCATTGCTCCAAAAAATGCAGGTTTGCTTTTCAAATACATTGAATTGCTTATTTCAGTTCCATAAACCGGGTCGTAGGTTACCGTTCCACCCAGGTTATTGCCATGAATTATTAAATTCGTTCCTGAGCGGATATCAAATTTATAAGGGCTAAGTATCTCATTTCCAATATAATTCTGGTTACTTGCATTGTCCATATTGGTTATATCATTTTGCTCAGATCTATTTCTAAAAAAAGTATTACCCGGACCAGAAGGACCCCAGTAGTCTGAATTTGAAATTCTTTGAACAATATTCCCTTCAAATAAATTCATAAACGGAAAATGTCCGTGCAACGAAATATCGGAGGGCATTCCTGCTAAATCCCAAACAGGATCGATGGAATAATTGTATCCATATACATTCGCACTTGGTCCAGACTGAATAAGCATGGCATGACGCAAGCGTTGAAAAATATTATTTTCGACCAATACGTTTCCGCAGTGTAGACCAATGGCAACTCCATATCCATGACCACCTCCGCTATAATCATACGATCTGTGAAAATAACTGTCCCTTACTTCAATATTTGTGCTTTGTTCTATAAGCACATGGGCAGTTAGTGTACTATCACTTTCAATGTTCTTAATCCAACAATTTGCTGTATAATTAAAGTAAAAACTATACCCACTGGCAGTAGATTGATTTTTCTTTCTTTTTACTTTTAGGTTTTCAAAGCCCACATTCTCGATTGACTGCCATGTGTTTGCCCTAAGCGTTCCTCCGGGTGGCATATAAAAATCGAAACGTAAAGGTCTGTCCAAAGTCAATACATTTCCGGCAACTGCTGTAACTTTAAACAACTGACCAATAGATTCTGCTGCCCATGAAACATCCCAATCAATAGGATTATTTGTGCTCATTAGGACAGGGTCATTCGATTGTCTTATTTGCGCCCAGCTTCCTGCCTGAAACAGACTTCCATCAGCAACTGTAATGGAAGTAGAACCTTTTGAGCTTCCGGCAGTTACGTTGGTTAACGTTCCGGCAGTCCGCGATACAACATCGATACAATGAACATTCGCAGTTCCCAAATCGAAATGTAACATAGTAACCGAAGGAGATTCCCCTCTCAATACCCTTCCGGATTTTAGGAATACGGTGGATTTAAAAATAAATGTTCCAGCCGGAAAATAAAATACACAGGGCGATGGATAAGTTATATTGTTATCTAAAAGTGCTTGAAGATTGGCTGTATTATCTGTTATTCCATCCCCAACCAATGCCGGAGTTGTGGTCAGCACATTGTAAACGGTGGTTACTTGTGGAATTCCACCGTGCACGCCAGCCTGACTCCAATCGACAACCCGATTGGCTGGCAAAGTTTGGGAAAATGCAAAAGAAGTTGAGAATACAACTGATATGAACCACACTAAAGCTAGTAGATTCTGGTTATTGATTTTAAATTGAGCGTTTTTCATTGATTTTTTTTGATATTTCGCAATACTTATTCTTAAAATGTTTTTTTGGATAAATAAATGTTTTAGTGTCGATTAAATCCATCTGACTACGTTAGGTAATCAGATGGATTTTTATTAAGATTCAATTATTTACTTTTTTAGAACCTTCCCATTCAAAATACCATTTGAATTTTCAGCCTTTATGAAATAAATGCCTGTTTTAAAGCCACTCATATCCAATTTGTAGTTGGAAGGAATGGAATTATCAAAAACAATTTTTCCAACAATGTCGGAAACAATCAATCTGTTATTATCTTGTGGTAATTGCAGATTTAATATGTTCTGAACAGGATTTGGATAGAAAAATGGTTTTGATTCTAATGGATTCAATTCTGTGATTGCGCCAGAAGCTAATATCGGATTATCCAGATTCCTTTGTTTTGCAGGGTTGATTCCAGAACTAATAACACACGGCGTTCCAATACTTGGCCAACTCATACTTCCAAAAAATGCAGGTTTACTCGTCAAATACATAGAATTAGCGAGGGTTGTACTATAAGCAGGATCATAAGACACTGTACCCCCCAGATTATTTCCATGAATTATTAAATCGGTTCCGGAAACTATGTCAAATTTTAGAGTTCCCGGCAGTTCGTTGCCAATATAATTTTGACTGTTGGAGTTATCCATATTAACCATATCACATTGCTCTGATCTATTTCTAAAAAAAGTATTTCCCGGGCCAGAAGGGCCCCAATAGCCCGAATTTGAAATTCTTTGAAAAATATTCCCTTCAAATAAATTCATAAACGGAAAATGTCCATGCAAATTTAGATCATGGGGTATACCCGCTAAATCCCAAACCGGATCAACGGAGCAGTTGTAACCAAATACATTGCCACTGGCACCCGATTGAATAAGCATAGCTACACGCAATCGTCTAAATAGATTATTTTCAACTAAAACGTTGCCTGTATGATAGTCTAAAACAACTCCGTACCCTTGACCACTCCCACCGTATCCATATGACCGATGAAAATAACTATCTCTTACTTCCATGTTTGTGCTCTGTTCAATACTTACATGGGCTGAAAGCGTACTGTCACTTTCAATATTCTGAATCCAGCAATTTGCAGCATACTTAAATTGGAAATTATAAGCACCAGATGTAGATAAATTATTGCCTCTCTTTATATTAAAGTTTTCAAACCCAACTTTTTCAATAGCCTGCCAGGTTTTTGCTCTTAATGTTCCATGGGATGGAGCATAAAAACTAAATCGCAATGGACGGTCTATTGTCAATACATTTCCGGCAATTACTGTAACTTTAAATAACTGACCAACCGATTCTGCAGCCCATGAGGTATCCCAATCAACAGGATTAGTTGTACCCATAACGGAAGAATCATTACTTTGTCTGATTTCTGCCCAACCTCCTGTTTGAAACAGGCTTCCATCGGCAACTGTAATGGAGGTAGATTCTTTTGCACTACCTGCTGTTACATTCGTATATGTACCCGATGTCGATGAGCTAATTTTAAAGCAGGGGGCATTTATTGTACCTAATTTAAAATTGAACAAAGTAGTTGAATGCGATGCGCCTCTGATAACTCTTCCTGCCTTTAGTATTATCATATTTTTAAAAACATAAGATCCGGCCGGAAAATAAAATACACAAGGAGATGGATAAGTCGTAGTGTTATTTATCAAAGCCTGAAAATTAGCAAAATTATCAGTTATTCCATCCGCAACTAATGCCGGAGTTGTGGTCAACACATTGTAAACGGTGGTTACTTGTGGAATTCCACCTTGCACGCCAGCCTGACTCCAGTCGACAACCCGATTGGCTGGCAAAGTTTGAGAAAATGCAAAAGAAGTTGAGAATACAACTGACATGAACCACACTAAAGCAAGTAGATTCTGGTTATTGATTTTATATTGAGCGTGTTTCATTGTTTTATTCAATCAGCAATTTTACAACTTCTTGTTTTTGTTTACTGTTTATAATTAAAAAGTAAATTCCATGTGGTTCATTAATAGATAGTTTGATACTTTTTGAGTCTCCAACAGATTCCTTTTTAATAGTTTGCCCCATTGCATTTTTTATTTCAATATCTACCTTGCCCGAAAAGTCAGGAAGATTTACTGTGAAGTCACCGGATGATGGATTTGGATAACAAATAGTAGAAAGCTTTTCATTTTCAGGCGTTTGAATCTGTGTTGTAACATTTTGTTGAAAATAAGATCGAAAAAGCAGCTCTCTATCCGTTTTAGTGGCAGGAAGCACTGAATCGTACCAACCGGTTGAATGTTCCAGACTCCAACCATCCCAAGTTCTGAAAGTATTATAGCTCCAATCCCAATTGTATTCCTCAAAAATTTCAATACAATCGCGAAGATAATTATACGCGCTGTTGTTTGGCGCCCATCGTATACAACCAAACTCACCAATGTAAATGGGCACACGATACTTATCCTGATAGGCTTTAATTGGAGCAAGTATCTGTTTCAATTTTGCTTTGTCGTAATACACATTATCAATAGTGCCGGGATAGCTGTAAGCCGGAGTTTGTGCTGAAAATTGCTGGTGTGTTATACTTTGAGGTTGATACATGTGTACGCTATAAATAATATTCGGTATGGAGGCATCAATAGGTTTAATATCGTCCATGTTTATGCTGTAATTCAAACTCTCGATAATTATTCCTTTTTCGGCATCAATTTCCCTGATTGTTTTAACAAGTGTATCGGCTAATTGCGGCCACATTAATATCGTATTGTCCAACGGATAGGTGTAACTGTATGGATATGGATTACTAACAATCGGCTCATTGGCAAGGTCGTATGCCCAAACGGCACTCGAATTTTTGTATCGTGTGGCAACTAATTTCCATGCATTGATAAGCCGGGTTTGTGCTTCGTGACTTTTGAATAAGCCATCCGACAATCCAGCCATACCCATATTTATGCGCATTCCATTGGCGGTACACCATTTAACCAAGGTATCCATTCGTACCAATTCCGTTTGCAGTATGGCATCATAATCAGCCAATTGCAAACCGTCGGGATAATATTTTTCACCACCAATCATCACACGAATTGAATTTGCTTTCCAGTCGTTACGAAGTTCATCGAGACCACTTTTGGGAATAATATTTTTAGCAGTGTTACTCGAGTATACTACATTCATCCCTCTGTACATTCCCGCATGGGTTTTATTTATCGGAATGTTTGGATCACGAGCTGGAGGCATAGGCTCAGCAATTACCTGAATATGAAGGTTGTCAACCCAAAATTTTCCGCTTGCATTATAAATTCCTACGTTTAAACTTAGGCTTATTATATCTTCGTCAATCCTGAAAGTTCTTCCTACTTGTTTCCAGTCAAAAGTACCTGTTTCTACAGCAATTCTATAATACCTTTTCGAACTTGAACTTGTTGTGCCCACTAGTTGGATGACCATTCCGGGATTTCCACCTCCAGTTAAGTTTTCACCTTTTATGCTTGCCGACATAGCAAGGGTTCTTCCCAATAGATTTGTTAAAGGAACAGTTGCCGACGATGTCAAATCGGTATTCGTAGTAGTACTGTTAAACAGCAACCCATTTCCACTGAAACCCGTGGTAATAGAGTATTTCGATGTTGGCAGCCAAAGCGCATTGATTGTACTTGGAGAACCTTCAAAATCTTCGTGAAAAACGGCACGGTTTAGTTGACCGTATGCCGAAACAAAAAATACCATTCCAACAAAAAGTGTGATGTATCTGTGATATCTCAAATTAAATATTTTAATCATTATAAAATTGTTGAAGTTCGTTGAAAGAAATACTATTAAAACTCATACATGATGACTCAATGGGAAACATACAAACTAGGCATTATATAAGTTGAAGAATTCACTAAACAAAAAAGAAAAATTTAACGCGAAGAACGCGAAGTTTAAGTCCAAATATGCCCTTACCAATACCGCTAAGAACCGCAAAGTTTAAAACTTAAAAGTTTTAAAAGTAGATTAGGGTCTGCTGAGAAACTCCTTATTGTTTGTTATTCAGATAAATATGATTAAATTTGTGCAATTAAATGCAAGGATATATGACATCACCCCGCAAAAAGCATGCACTAGTGCCAAAATATGTAAGCCCAAATCAGTTG
>JBBQMQ010000022.1:0-18948 GCA_038329115.1 Bacteroidales bacterium | reverse complement strand
TTTTAAAGGCTGATTTCAGGAAAATAGCATTCGATCCATTGTATTCCGGATCATTCTCCTGGTTCTTATCACCTTCAACCCTGGCATTGATCAGGTTCATCGGCTCCTTTGCCCAATATGGAGTAAACCCAAATTTCATTGATTGTAGTTCATGAGGATGTTCACAGGTAATCACATAGGTTTTTGATTCAGCAGTAACAGCCAATGTCCCGGAAATTGGCAGAATATGAGGAATAAGTTTCACACGAAAACGATCTTCAATTTTATCCAGATCGCTGATCAAAACAAATTTTCGGCACATGATTATAATTTAATCAAAATAAATGATTGAAATATAATCAAGTTACTTCATTCCTTTCTAAGCCAGCCCATAATTCTTTCTTTCTCAATTTTCCATAGTCCGGTTTCAGTTTTAGTTAAGTTGAATTTTACTCTACTCGGGGCGAATTTACCGGGATTTTGCTGGATAATTTCAATGTAATAGTCAGTAACTTTAGAAACAATAGCTACATGTCCGAAGGTGGACTGTCCCATAACAATTAAATCACTAACCTTTGGCATAGTCTTGCTTGGATTTGTGTATTGAACTAAGCCTCTTCTTTTATTAATTTTCCCATCAGATACTTTGGGATTAAAAAAACTTATTGCATGTCCATAAGAATCTGGCATCTTATGATTTAAATACTCAAAATAATACCGTTTTACAAACTCTACGCATTGATATTTTAATCCAATATTATAACCATCTTTTATAGTCCTGCCAACAATGTTACTGCAACCAGCATTATAATAAACAAATACACCGTTCAAACTATCAATTGGTTGACCAACTGAATATTTGGAAATTACATTGAACTTTTTCAGCGTCCAATATCCTGCAGAACTCAAAATAAGAATTCCGAATATTGCAAAAATCCATCGTCTGATTTTCATACGTAATGTCTTTATAGGATTATACTTAGCTGGTTAAAGTAACTATTATCTAAATATTTTCTTAAGCAATGAAAATATACTGAATGAAGTCCGATTATAAACCCGATTATAAACTGCCTTTTTGGATTGGTTAAAAATCCATATCCTCTAGGGGCTTTTAAACCTAGTGTATTTTTAATAATTCTGGTTGGCGATGTTCTCGCACTATGGCTTTTCTTTAATGAAGGTGTTCTCATTCCAAATTTCATAAGTCTATTTTTTGAAGTTGGTATTTAGATTAATATTCATCAAGGCTGGTCATTTTTTGGTTTTATAAAAATAGAGGCAATTAAACCAATACCAACGACAACATCTATGATGTTCCAAAGCTTGGGTCCTATGGCAATTATAAAAAAAATTGGCTGAAACAAAATTGCTGGTGCAATGAAAAATAATATCTCCGTCTGACGATCATGTTCATCCGATTTGAAAAATACATATAATTAAAACATATAAGAAACTGAAAGTATGAGATTCTTGTATTTATTGTTACTTAAACTTTCAAGATCTTGCAAATCACTAATTTGATTAACTAGTAAACTCTGACTTACGTTTAATTGAACATGATTAATTCGCAGTCCCCCACCATACTCCAGAGAGGAATTGAAATTATATGAATCCAATCTGCTATCAAACCCGACACCGCCGAAAGCGAAAATATTAAACCATTTTGAAAGATTCAGACGGTATTCTAAATGTAAAGGAATATTCAATGTATATTGATTGAACTCTTCTTCTCCATTTAATGTGGACCTTAAATTCGTTGAATATGCTTCAATATTTAACCCTGTATTTATCCCAAAACCATATTTAAATAAAGGTTCTATACGAAATCCTACCTGTAAGCCTTCAGTGTAATCAAAGGATTTTTTTACATAACCCACAGTTATTCCACACACATACTTTACATTCGGACAATTGAAGCATTTTTTATTTGAAATAGTATTATAAGATTTATTGTAATTTGTAGAATATTCAGCATCAGGCTGATTTATAGTACCAGCCTGATTTACATATATTTTTATTTCTTTATCTCCAGCCCTTACCTTAAACCATTCCGAACGTGGGTTAGTACTATAATTAGTACTACAATGAACAATAAAATAATCTTTGTAGGTTTGAACCGAACACCACCATGGAACTAGTGAAACTGAATAATCACTTGCATTTGTATTAACTGAAATTGCTTCGCTTTTCTCACCTGTAGAAGAAAAGGATAAATCCTTTTTTGTTACATTTAAAGTAATTGCCTGATTTGTCACTGTTGAAGGTTTTCCTTCGCTTTTATTTATTCGTTTTTGTGCATCGTCGGGGTCAATACCTGCATCAATTAACTTTTTACGGCGCTCCGGCAAAACTCCGTATTTATTATTCCAAATATCTGAAAGGTCGGCAGAAGTTGCTTTGCGTAATGTCGGAGGAGCCGGAAGGTTGAGAAGAATTACACATTTATCCAATTGTGTTTTTGCATATACATCTTTCGGATTGGATTCCAAAACGCTTTGGTAATTTTCTTTTGCGACCGTATAGTTTTTGTCGGAAAAGGCCTGATTTGCACTTTTCAGATGGTCGGAACACCATTTAGTTCGTGTAAGTTTTATTTCGGCAATCTGCTTGTCTTTTCCATTTGCCAGTTTGAATTCTTCGTTATATTTCGTTTCTGCACAAGTGTAGTCGCCTTTATCAAAGCAAAGGTCTCCGTCCAATATATTGGTTTGACAATATGTCGACAAGGCAGATATAAACGCAAATAATAATATAGCTATTCGTCTCATTATTCTTCTATTGTAATTTTCCTAATAAATCTGAAAGATCCTCATCTGCATTAGGCTTCTTGTGTTTAATAATTTTAAGAATAATATCTGACAAATATGGATAATTGCTGTAATCGTAATAATCGTACATGTAATTACTCAGTTCCAATACAATATCCTTAAATTTCAGTTTCTGAACTGCAGCATCACCTATAGTTTCCGTCAGATCATCGAGCTTAATAAGTTTCTCAATTGTTTTTTTGAGTTCATCATTAAAATCTTTGTAGTATTTTACATTCTCTTTTAATTGTTTTGTCAATTCTGATTTCTGTTTTATTTGATTAAGTTTTAGCAATGCATTTTTAATTTGAGCAGTATCAATTTTATTTGCAAGTAATTCTTCAGCATTAAAATATTTTTCCAAATCCGACAAAATCACTTTTACATCCACGTTATTACCGATAAATTGCATATCTCGTTGTACCGACAGTTTAGTTGATATTTTTATCAAATCGTCAAATTCTTTGTTTTTATAACTATTAACAATATCTGTCAACGCTTCATTCTTTCCTATTTCTTTTTCTGATTTTGCTTTTTGCTCTCCAATCTGTTTTTCTTCGTCAATTTGTTTATTTATTTTCTGGATTTCAAGATTTTTTCCTTGAATTTCCAGATTCAACTTTGCAGCATTTTCAGTTAGAAGTTCTACTCGTTTTTGCAAACTATCTTTTTCTATTTTAATCT
Source organism: Bacteroidales bacterium (assembly GCA_038329115.1). Taxonomy (GTDB): domain Bacteria; phylum Bacteroidota; class Bacteroidia; order Bacteroidales; family Paludibacteraceae; genus Paludibacter. The sequence continues at coordinate 15,478 of JBBQMQ010000022.1, read as the reverse complement.
TATTTTTGTTTAGACTAGCAATGTCTTTATCAAAATCTTTAATTTTTTTATTCAGATTATCTTTCTCCTTTTCTAAATCTTTTATTTTCTTTTGCAACTTTGACACTTCAATTTCTTTTGAGCTATTTAAATTTAAAATACTGTCATGCAATGGTTTTATTACCTGTTTTTGTAAACTGTCGTTTGCCAACGTTAATTTTTGAATTTCCCTAATTAAATCCTGCGAATAAGCGGTATAAAAACCACAAAGAATTATTGATAGTATGATTATTTTTTTCATTACTTACTTGTATTATTGCATTTTAGGATAACTATAAGAGTATGCTTTTGAATTATCAGAACTCCATTTGTTTGTCAACCTAGTGTATTCACTATTGAAATTCGCTACCTTGTAAATTGCGTTATCCAATGCATCGATCTCACTTTTAACTGGTTTATAAAGATTGTTTACATAGTCACTTTGCGAGCTATAGTTAGAATAAAAACCAGACCAATCGTTTATTTTTTTGTCCAAATACCTTATATGTACTCTAAATAATGTTTCCGGAATTTCTTTGAGTCCATCGTGCAGTCGTTTACAATTATTGACGAACCCGTTTTCTAAATTGTTGTTTTGATATGTTACTGCCCGTGAAATCTTAGCCTGTACTTCCGTAATCGGAAAATGGTCAGAAGAACTGGAAGACGAATACGAGAAACCGTTGCAGGTTGAGATAAAACCAGCGATTTCATCATACTTGTTAAAAATGGCCTGAAATTCTGCAAACTTTATATCCACAGGGCTGTCCCTTTCCAGCAAATTCGATTTCTTCAAGGTTTGGTATTCCTGACGAATAAATCTCAGGTCATCAAATTCCCAATTCGAATGGCTAAATACATATAACGCCTGAGAGAGAAACTTACCAGCATAAACTGAAAAAAGATTTTTTGTAAGATTTTCTTTCCAATGGTTATTTTCTAATTGAGTATCGCCCAAACGCCCATAAGGATATTGGGGAGGGTGAGGTTTGTAGTAATCGTCAATAAGAAACAGGACATTATCATAAGCATCTTTACAAAATTTACTTTCGGGCAATTTCTCGAGTGAATCAATTTCTTTTTCAATTCGTTCGGTAAACAGATTTTTTGGTAAAACAATCACTTTTGGCTTATTCATTATTACCAATGATCTAATTGAAAAAATTGCGATGGATGCAATAACTATTATTGCTAAACTGATTTTTATCTTTTTCATTTCATTTCCTTTATTTTCAATTTCAGATCTTCTATCGTTTTTATTTTCTTTTTATCTTGATCGGGTAATTCTTTAAAATATTTTGGATTATGTATTTCGCATATTTCATTTAAAATATTTTTAAAATTGTTGTTGGTGAAATTGTTGTCTTTTTTCACATCCTCATATAAACTATAATACGTATTTTTTCCCTTACCATCGAATTCCCAAATATTCAGACATAATTGAATACTTTTCTCAAGCGCAGTTGGTATTCCTTTAATTGTTTTATAATTAGATAAAACCTCTTTATCTAACTCATTTCCATTTATGTAATTGGTAATTTCTGTAATTTTTTCAGTTGGAACTTTTGGGGCTCGAACAGTTTGTCGAGCTACTTTTTCAGTCTGATTCTTAGCAGGTTGTTGTTGTTGTTGTTGTTGTTGCTCTGGGTTTATCTCTCCCGGATTCTTTTCATCCTCAGTAATCTGTCTTTCGTTTGATTCTTTTTGTTTTTCTTCTAATGTTAGAATAGCATTGATAGAATCTGCAATTTGATTTAACGTTAAAGCAGAAACATCTCCTAATTGTTTTTTTATAGCGACGTAATTGTCACTTTTAATTTTTCTAGCAGTGTTTATAAATTTTCCCTGTTGAGGATAGTATTCATATTTTACTAAATCTTCAAAATTGGCATTGTCAATCAGTTTTCTTTTTTGTATCGCTTTATCAATATTTTGTAAAACTTTGTTCAAATCATTTCTTTCAGTTGTTTTTTTAGATTTTTGTGGCTTTTGCTTTTCCCAATTTACTTTGTAACTATTTAATTTTTTGATTAACAAGGAGTCACCTTCTACATAGTTTTTTATTTCTAAACTTGTAATTGGTCGTTGAACACTATCTGTTTTAATAATTGAAATCAAAAACCAAGAAGATATGATGAGAATGATAAAAACAACAAAACTTAACAACACGGTTGAATTCCTAAATATGGGTTTCTTCTTATGATATTGGGCAATTAAAGTATCTTTCTCTTCATTTAATTTCCATTCTTTGAAAGAATAACCTTTATCTGGTTCTATACAATTTTCTCTCAAATCGTTACCAATATTACTCAGTGAGTATCCCTGACAATTAGTTGATTTTTTCCCGTGTTTTCCGGCATCAATTTTATAAGTTTTATGCACTTGAGATTGCTCTGTTGTTCTATGCAGTTTTACATAAATAGGGTTTTTGCCTGTAGCAGGGCAATATCCTATTCTCCCAGAATAATTAACTGGCCCTTCTTTTGTCGAAATTTCTATATTGTAGGTTTTTTCAATTTCATCATCCGTATAAATCAGTTCAGTAATATTATCACGGAATCCTTTATTGTCATCAGCCCAAAATCTGAAATTTGGAAAATTGTTGCCACCTTCATTGTCAACAGCAAATATTTTTATTACTAACTTTTTGTGTAAAATCAGTTTAATTACACTTTGTTGTTCAGGAAATACAGGGAAGTTTTCTAAAAATAAATTTACACTCTCTTTCCTTACGTTAATAGTCCATTTAACTTTCAGTTCTTCACCCTTGAACGTATATAGGTGTTGATCTCCATTTACTCTTTCCCATTGTTGAGTTCCAATTTGAATTTCAGCATCATTTATCGGATTACCTTTGTGGTCTTTTATTTCAAAAGAAATAGTTTTAGCTTTCGGCGTAGGATTTTTAAAAGCATCGTATTTGACAATAACATTTTCATCCTTTATTTCCAAATACTTATAGATTTCGGATTCGGGATTAGATAATGTTCCTTCTGCTTCAATTGGATCAAAACACTTTTCATCTTTTGAATATTTGATTTCGACGTGCCATTTTGCTCTGATACAATTATTATTTTTTCGTTCTGAAAGGAGTTTCCCATTTGCCGAAATAGAAACTCCTTTGTTCCGATCATAATTATTTAAATAATATGGCTTGTTTTCCAAGTCAATATTCGTAAGTTCCACACCTGAATTTCTTAATGCATTAAGTGGGTTTTCTGGTTTACTTTCTAAATCTTTGCTTATAAAAAGAATCTGCCGATAGGGCGTATATTCTTCTTGAAATGGGGCATCGAAATTACGTCTTAGTTCGTCCATTTCTTTGAAATAGACAAAAGCATCGTCTTTTGAACCAGATTGCAATGTGTTTGCGCTGTCAGAAGAAACAGTACGAACCTTTGTTTCGTATTCGCTTGAAATATTGTCGAGAAAATCCCAATTTTCTTTTACATTATTAAGATTGTTATCAATAATATATTCTTGACAATATTCGTCCGAAACTCGATCCAAAAAGGCTATTATTTCAGCGCCTAATAGTTTTTTATTATTGGGTAGGAATAGAGAAAAAGCAACAAAACCGGTTCGTTTTTCGCCGCGAACATCTCTAATGATTTTATATTTTGAAAAAATAGTATTAGCTTCCATAAAACGAAAAGCATATGCCTGTTCCCCTATTGCAGAAGCTTTAGCACCATCGGCGGTCACATCAAGTAACCCTGATAATTTTGTAGGAGTAAAAATATTAAGGCCTCCTTTTGTACCGTGTACTAGAATATCCATTGTCCTAACTGTTAAGAATATTTTTGAACCAATTGTCATTCACGGGTTTAACACGATTCAATAAATCATTGATGATATCGGTTGAATATGCTCTGTTTATTTTACAAATCCTTTTAAAATAGACATCGCCAATAGAAAACAGTTTAACTTTGAAAACTACAGAGTATTTTTCACACTGATTTTTCAGAACATCCATAAATGAGCCAAAATTATCGTTTAGGAACAATTTTGCATTTGTGGCTCTATCATTACCTCGTATTTCATCTGATTTGGTAACTACTACATAAACTGCGTCGGTTTTTTTTCTAAAAATCTCATTGTTGTCTCGAAAATAGGTTGTTGCGGCTTCCAAATAATTGCTTTGTGTAAGTCCATTACAGTCTGCAGTATGTTTAGTTTCCTGATTATAGTCAATGAAGAAATAGTGAATCTTTTGATTATCACTTTTCAACAATAATTTGAGCGTTCGAAAAGATTTTTCTATATCTTCTCTATTATAATCATCAATTATATGACTGTGGTTTGCCTCTTCATAAAAATATTTAAAAACCTCCCCACTTAATTCAAAAAATGATATTTTTCGCTGCTTGTTTTTTTCTCCACGCCGATAAAACTGGAAAGGCATATATTGTGTTCTATCTTGATTGGTACGACCAGGTAGATAGCCATAATTATTTTTGGAGATGTTAATTAAACTGTCGCGGTAGGTGGCACCAAATTTTTTTGCGCAGTCTGGTGCTTCCATCGAGTAATCTTTTTTAATAGTACTGAAAATAGCAGATAAAGCGCAAGTCTTGCCAGACGAAGGAATGCCCCAAAAGAAAACATCAGTATAACCAGCAGGTATATCACTTTCGAGTTGAGGTATGTCATTAAATATTAATGGTGGTTCGGTGTAATTTTTAATTAGATGATAATCAATACCCAATTCTTTACATAAATCATCTAAATCTTCACCGTTTAGTTTAGCAATAATTTCGTCAGGAGTATATTCATTTATATCTTCTTTTATTTCTCTGAGCATCTTTTCACGATCCTCTCTCCTTCTTTTTTTTGCATCTTCCTCATTCTGAATTTGCTGAATATTTTTTTGTGCTTCATTGACATGGTTTCCTGTAGGAAATACCGACAAATAATTTTGCCATTCAACTAGCGAATTTGCAGTAGCAAAAGCATCATCGTCTTTTTTCTTTAAGAGTGCTTTTACACTTTTTTGTTTATCAAAACCAAATTGGCCTGTTTTTTTCAATTCCTCGAATGTAACGATGCTGCCGAAAATTCCGTCAACTATTTGCTCTGCGGTTAAATCTTCAATTCCAGCGATATAATTTTTATTCTCCATTGCACCTATATATTTTAGATTTCAATATCAAAAACTCCTTTGCCTGTGGTTGTACCTACTGTTGTTTTTGTACTTCTTTTTGAAATTAGATATGGTAACAACATCAGAATGTACGCAAAAACTGCCCAAAAGATGGAAAGCGGAGTGGGCTTTCCAGAAGTAGTAAAGCGATTTTTTACATCGTTGAACGAGAGGTTGTAAACAAATTCCTCGGGATCCTCGCCTTTTTCATGCACTGAAGAAAGTACTACCAATTGGTTCAGCCAGTCGTTTGAATTTTGGTCAATTTCATTTAACACATCTACTATGCTTATTGGTTTCCACCCGGAAATTTTTCTTTTTGCATCTGAAAGCCATGCTTTGGCAACTTCTTTTATACCATTGTTGTTGGTTGTGTCAGAATAGTTGGTAGGAAACAAATCGGCATGAATAGTAAACATTTTATTTTCAATCTGTATTTCATCAGAAACACCATTGTTTTCAAAACCATACTTGGTATAATCTGATGAGTTTACGTTTTGGTATTTAATTGCAGTACGAAGGTTCCTTAAGTAGGTATTTTCTCGGTTTTCGGCATAATGTTCATACTCGGCAAACATATCTTCAGCTTGCGTAATGTTCGAAGTAAGTTTGCTTTGAATTTCAGTCTTTTGCCCGGAAACTACAAAATAATGAGGGAAACAGGAGTAGGCAAAATATAGAGTCAAACCAGTAAACGATAATAATAATAACAGTTCCAGAATTATATTCGTTTTGAAATTTCGGCTTGTACGCTTAAGCAGTTTTGCCCCTAATGCAGTACTTCCCAGTAATATGGCAATAATAACAGCTCGTGTGATACTTTGAGTCATATTGCCCAAAGTATAAAAATTTGTACTAAGAAAGCACACGAAACCAAGAGCTAATGCAGCCAATAAAGTGAGAATATCAGCTAATGAAAATTTTGATTGATTCATATTGTTTTCTAATTTCAGTTATTAAATGATATTTCTTTTAAGATTTTATTTACTATTTTCAATTCTTCGTAATTCATTATTTACTCTTTGTAATTCCTTTTGTAAGCGATCGCGTTCCTGCTCTAATTTGGAGCGCCTTTCGTTTGTCGGTGGAGAGTTAGGATTTTGAATATTGTTTCCTTCTTCTCCCAATGTAAAGGAGCAAATATGAACTGTGTTATCCTCTTTCTTTATTACACCACTGTAATTTTCTGACTTTTCGCCGTATTTAACTTTTATATTATAAGGCGTTTCGTCGATCGTAGATTCGTGTTTGCGGAAATATAAAAGATAAACATTATACGTTCCATTCGGGGCAGTACCAGATTGCCAATAAATATTCTCAATAGGCGATTTACTATCTGGATACTCTACATTCATATCAATTTCGAGTTGGCCGCCACTTGATACACTTTTATTCTTGAACCAAACTGTTTCTCCTTGCGGGTCAGTGCAACACAAATCCAAATCATTGTAGTTTTTCCAATCTAATAGTATTTGAACATCTCCGGTCGAAGGAACTGGTGTACAATCAACCACCTCTCCCGACTTTACCATTTGTAGAGCTTTATCCAACTGAATTAATTTGCCAATATTGCTTTTCGTTGGCACACCTGTATTTTGTAAAATACAAATGATTTGTTTTGTGGTGAGAGAGTTTTTTATGCTTTTCATTAAAGCAACAGCTCCAGTAACAATGGGTGCAGCCATACTTGTACCGTCCATTATCTGATAATCATTTGAGCCAACTGAACTATAAATGCCGACACCAGGAGCGGAAATAGTTGAATACGCACCATAATTGCTGAAATTAGCTTTTTCTAAATTTTGGCTATTTCGGTCTACTGCAGAAACCGTAATGAATAATTCGGGTCGTTGCAAGGCATCTATACCAGCCAAAACATTGTCGTTTCCAGCAGCAACCACAATTGTTGAATTGTGGTTCGCTGCAATTCTCATTACTTCACGCCATAATCGTTCTTCTTCTTTGAAATGATTTTTTATTAAATCGTTTTGGGTACCTTCAGAAAATTGAGAAAGTGCTTTGAATTGACTCCCTAGTGACACATTGATTACATCAGCACCTTGATATAATGCATAAAGAATTCCATCCAAAACAGAAGTCGTAGTCATCATTCCTCGTTCATCTGCAACTTGGATGGGCATAAATTTACAGTTGGGAGCAATTCCACAAATGCCCTTACCATTATTTGCAATGGCTAATGCAGTTCCAGCAACGTGGGTCCCGTGGTCAACCTTCTGCGGATAAATTTCTGTTGAGTGCTTCCAAACATTATATGGCTGCACAACTTTGCTGCTTAATTCAGGGTGATTCAGATTAAAACCATTATCGACTATAGCTACTGTAACGTTTTCGGATCCTTGAGTAATATCCCAAGCTTGAGTTGCTTTAATAGCCTGTAGGTACCATGCTTTATTGTTGTCTTTAAGGGCTGGATCATTTGGAGTATAGCTACCTTCAAACATAGTTTCGTCAAAAACAAACAGTTCATAATCCGGCGAAAATTCCGTGGAAATTTCCTGTTTCAACTGTTCTCGTTCTTCCTTTGGAATTTCAATCTGCAATCGTTTAACTACATTGTCGTAATACACAACTTTATATTTTTCATCCGGATATTTTTTCTTGAATGCTTTTGCAAAATCCATAATAGATTTGTCTTCATTTTCCATCAGAATATTTAGTCGATTGTCTATGATCGTTGGATTTCCAGGTTTTATTCCGGGATTATCTCCAATAGGAGGCAATACACCTTGTTGCGGAGGTAATACATCTTCGTAACCTGGAGGGGTCGGTACTGGCGCATAAGGATCATGTGGGTCATAAATTCCACCGCCATCTCCTACGCGCGGGTCATCTCGAACCCAAGTTGAATCGTTATCACCGAGAGCAGCGCCGCCACTCAAATGGTGTCCATTACAACTGCGGAATAACCACCCTAACAACAATAGTAAAAGAAGGAACAGCAGCAGCCAGAGCAACCATTTCAAACAACCTCTTCCAAACAAAAAGGCTTTAAGCCAATTCCAAAATCGTTTATACCAAGGAATAATAGGTGGAGTTTTACTATACTGTGCTATAAATTCAGTATCGCTATTGACATTATAGTCATTTGGATTTTTATCCCATCCATTAAATTTATAACCATCTTTTGCTTCAATTTTAGGAACTTCGCCTACGGTAATAATATCACCATTATATTTCTCTAATTCAGAATTTTCATTTATAATACCACCTTCTCCAGCATTAAAGCGAATTTTAAATGGATTCACGGGGGGGAGTGATTCAGGAGTTGCATCTACTTCTATTGGCGATGAGCTTTCATCAGCTTCATTCTCTACAACTTTTTTCTTTTTAACAACCAGATTTTTACAAATCTCCCAGATATCTGCTCTCGCATTATCTTTTAACTTCATTCCCCAGACACCTAAAACAACTTTATCATCGTAGCAATATACAAAGCGGTCATCGATAAACTTTATAGCATCGGCAAGAAATTCCGCCTCATTATTCTTATTCGAATTTCGGAGAGAACCAATTATGTTGTTGTAATGAGCACGTGTTTCATCTTTAATGTTAGTATATTTTACCAAATCGTCGCCTTGCAAATCTGATAAAAGTTTCGGTGTTTCGTTATACTTTTTCCCGTAAAAAGTAATTGCATTCAATTCCTGGATAGGATATGCCAAAAAATCCTGATATTTAGAGTCAATATACGTGTTTATGATATTTTTTTCTGCCAATCTATAACGATCGAATAATGTTTTCCCGTCAATGCCCTGCTTGGCTTTGAAATGCTCCAAATCAGTACTGAGCAATTGTTTTTTGCCTATAACTACCATAATTTTCAGTATTGTATGGTTTCACATTCCTTGATTATACTTCCTAACTTTTCGTTTGCCGCTACATCATAGTTTGGAATATCGCAAACCGATACAAAACCAACTTTCAGACGGTTATACCACAACAGATAATTGCGATAACTTGGCAACGACTTCATTTCTTCGGGCTTGGATTGTATTATATCAGTCCAATTTTCGATTTTTGTAAATAGATCCTCAACCGATTTCTCTGTTGGATGATTATGTTGGTCTAAAACCAATCCCAAACTATTTTTCTCATTTGCCAGACTCAAGTCATTGATTTCTGATTTGTCAAGATATTCAAAACCGACAGTATTGACACACTTATTTAGGAGTTCGGCGCTAATGTCGGCAACGATCTCATAAGGCAGATCAGTTTTGTTGTGCCCATCAACATAACGACGGATTTTTTCAGCAATACGTTTGGTAATGTCCAACTTTTTGAACAATTTTTGGAACATATCTGTAATATCCTGCAAAGCTGACGAACCATCTGTCGACAAAATCTGTTGAATGGTATGTTTGTCGTTTAGAGCTACATAAGCAAACCAATATTCGATCAATGCTTCTGCCAACTGTTGAGCGTTGTTTTTAATAAGGTCGGAATTGCCGTGTATAAGTGTTTCCAAATCAATCCGCTTAGATTCGAGTTCGATGCGAAATTGCTGCTTTTGTTCTTCTGTTGTTTTTTCATATTTAACGCATAAACGTTCAAAATAAGCATCAACAGTATTATTTTCATCAACAGGCACCTGGATCCTATACATACTGTAAATATCCATATTGATTACATCTCGGTGTTCAATATCGCCAATCTTTTTGCGATAGAGTTCTAGTACTGAGCCTTCATCAACCATCAATTCCTTCATCAGCTGCCCGTATAGTTTAATGCCATCGGCACTGAAAGCATTGTCAAGCTTGTGCTGAATATCACCAGCAATCGACTTTGCTTTTTGCAGCTCGTTGTCCTTGTCGTTGCTGTGAAAAAATTTGACTAATTCTACAAGAATAACTTTCGAAATCTCATTAAGCTCTGTTTGCATTTTTGCTATTCGTGCAGGGTTAATGTTGTTGGCGGCAATAGTGAGTTTATCGATAATTAATTTTGTCCCGTCTTCGTTCATACTTGCAGCTCTGTCCCATGAATTTTCTGGATTTTCAAAATGTTGTTTTACAAAAGGATATTCTATAAATGACTGTCGTAACTTAAGTCGGAAATTCGAATAAGAATCAGGTATTATTTCTGCTATTTCTTTTTTATGTTCGTGATAACCATTAAAAAGATTACTACAATTTTGTGTATCGGTACCAGATTTTTCGAAATCACGTAAAAGGAATATGTTTTGGAACTTTGGATTAGATATAGTCCATTCTACTAGCCAGGAGTATTCGTGTACTTTAAATATTTGTTCTACCAGTGTTTTTGAAAATCTCTGATCCCATCTCTGATTTAGTGATTGTATTTCACCTGATTTATCATTGCTAAAATCAAATTCTAAATCTTTATTAAACCAAGTTGAAATAACAAATAGAGGTGATATAGGAGATTTAAAGTTTTCGCGTTCTTCCTGCGTTTTACCTATCATATTACCAATCCAACGATTTAATTTTTCAGGCATAACGCTCTGATTAGATTGTTTGTGGTTTTGACATAATAGCAAAGCATTTATACGCTCATGACTTGAATATTTATTAAACAAATAATCCACTCTACCTCTTTTCAATAAGTCGGTTAATGATTTGTCGGTTATATTATCTTCACTTGTACTTTCAAAACGGCGAGTTCCAGGGAAATCCAATAAATCAGTTTGATCCAAAAAAGGTTTATCTATTGTTATTGTTTTAGGCAAGACAAATATGAGTTCTGCAGTTAACGCACATAGAAAGGGTTTAGAAAATTCTACTGTTTTATCTTTGCTGTCTTTATCTATAAAAAAAGCAGAGGTTTTCGCAGAATATTCTGTTTCTTGTCCGTTGAATTTGCCATAAATCTCATCAAGACGACTAACATCAAGAAGAGTTCCTTTATTTCGCAATACAGCATCAATAGGAAGATAAACAGTATCAGCAAAATTTAATAGTCTGTATTTACCAATTAAATCATCAAATAATTTTGTTAACTGAGGATTGAAATTCCAAAATAAGGAAAAAACATCTTTCCATTCTTCGGGTGTTATTTTTGTGACAAATGCAGATAATTTCTCAAAAAAATTGGCATCTTTTATATTGTTGTAAACCAGTTTTGAAAAATTATTCTCAAAATACTCTTCAATATTTAATATATCATCTTCAATGATTAATTTTTGACATTCAGATTTGTTGACATATAAACTCTCAAACGAACTAATTTTATTTTTAAGTTCATCGAAACTTAATGGCTTATTTACTTTTAAATTATTGTAGTATGCCTCACAAATTACAAGTATTATATCTGTCGGAGAAAGCAATTTCGCAATAATTGGATATTCTGGATTAATCAAGTTGTATTTGGTTGAAAATCTTGAAACAACAGAGGTTGATTCCATTTCATTTCCACGCGGATTAATTTGTCCTCTAAAATCAAATTCATTGCCATTGCCGTCAAGTATTTTGAACGGTCTTCCAGCCTCTGAAAGTATTGCGCTGACAAGATATGATTTTCCTGCCTGACTTTCGCCGTACATTGCCGCAGCGGGATTCCCTTCCAATGCAAATTTCTTTTTATTTAATTTGCGACGACAATCTACCATTTTGCGATACGCATTTTTTTGTTTTTCGCCATCTAACGAACTTTTAATCCAAGCGTTGGATTTCTCTATTAGTTCAAGTTGTGATAATATTTTTTGTTCCATTATTAAATCTCCTTAGTTTTGCGTATTGTTAATATTCAAGGAAAAAATACCGGAGTCAAGCCAGAAATTCTCAACTTCACTCATACTTTGAACCTGCAAACTGAAAAAGTTTCTATTTACAGGATTTCCTTCTCTATCAACAATTTCTTCGATACTCAATAGTTCAATATCTGCATTCATATCTCGCGAGATAGTAACCTTGAGCGGCATAGATTGGCGGATTCTTGATTTCTCAACATTAATACCCAATTGAATAGCATTCACATCGTTTTCATCTTCTATTTTTCCCTTAATACGGTCTTCAAGCTTATAATCATTGAAATCAAGCGTGTAAAATGGTCGGGAAGGATAGGCCGGAATATCCAACTGTCGGACACCGATTCTGAATGGCAAAGATGAAATATCTACCTTTACCCGATTGTTGTCGCGATCGATTATAGTTTCGGTAAACTCCAGTTGCTCGTTGAGTTTGCCAAAGAAATTGGTGGTCGGAAGCAATTTTTCTTTTAGTTCTTTCAGATTTAGCGAAAAACCATTTAACCCGCCATTTCCAGCAATTTGGCCAATCATTGCCCCTGTAGTAACAATTGATTTCGGATTTATGAACAAACCGTTTCCATCAATAAACTTGTAGCGTTTGTCTTCGGGATACCAGCGACCAACTCGATAATCGTTCATTGCTTTCAGGCGGTTGGGCGAAATTGCATAATACTTTAAAAACAAATCAGCAAGTGGCTTAAGCGAAGTTGGTCGTCCCGAAAGCAGCACAATATCGCAAGCGTAATACGATAACAATGAAGAAATTTTTCCTATCAGCGAATCAAAGGTCTTTTCAACAACAGCAGCTACAACATTTCTTTCGTAAAGCCATTGTAAAGATTCAAATTCGAAACCAAAATTCAGTTTAAAATGGTTAAGTACATTTTGAGTTGGAGGATTATTGCTAAAAATATCAATATACGTCAAAATTTGACTTTCTACTTTATTTTGCTTCAGTAATTCAAGGAAAAAAGAAACTATGGGTACAGAAGCCTGTAAGTTAAAATCGCTGCGCAATTGCCTATTGCGTATTGAAACCCCAACATTTGTTCCTGAAAATGGTTGCATTAAATCAACAGGATTTTTGCCTATTGCTCTCACTTTCTTTTCGATTGGCGAATACTTCCCTTCAATAACGAGTTGCTGAATAAGCTCTTTGAGCAAATCATCACCAGCTTTATAAAAACTTTCCCAAAAAAGAGGGACCGGAGTTAATGTACATTGTCCAGCACCATCGTCGAATTTATAGGCAGCAATCATCACATCGGTTGTACCTGCACCAATATCTACGGAACCTATTGTGAGCGTTTTTTTATTGAAATCTTCCAAATCATGTCTTACTTTTCCATAGAAATCAAAATAGTTTTTTGCATTATTTAGATAACGTTCGTGGATTTCGGCATAAAGAAAAACAAATTGTGCAGCAGTAGCTTCATCGTAAATCCATTCTGTTCGTTCTTCCTTAACCGAAAGTTTTTTTGTAGAAGGAATCACTTGAATTTCATCACGAATTTGTTTCTCGTCGATTTCAGAAGAATAAGTATCTTTAAAAAAACGATCAAGCATAATGGCTGCATCTTCGGCACATTTACGCAAGGTAATCTGCTCTACTCGCGACATCGCTGTTGGACAAGTAACAATAATCCGATTTATTCTTCGGGGAATAGATTCATTTCCCCAATGGTTGCGCTGCTCATAACTGTTGATTTGCATTTTTGCCTGTGCTAATATTTCAAGAAAGGCAAAAGTCATCAACTCTTTGCGCGAATAGTGCATCAAAATACCGCCGCGGCCTTCTGTATTCAATGAACCGTCAGTATTTAACTGTTCCGATATACCTTCAATATAAATTGATCTAGCTGTTTCACCTTCCAACTGCACAAATTCCCATTCTTGTTTTTGAGGTTTACTATCCCATAGAAAGCGTTTTGGACTTGAAAAAGTACTCGTTTTTTCCGCCCCTGTATTCATATTGGTTGACTTATATATGAGTCGATTTGCTTCTTTTCCTAAACGAATCAAACTTGGATAAACGAATTGCCTACTATTATCAAGTCCAAACATACCGCCAAAAACGGCTTCGCGGAATGCCAAACGCATATCAAAAGAGTCACGGTACTTGTTGAGTGCACCATTTGAAACAGGCAAAGTAAAATCCTGCAATTCCAACGGGCTTGTTTTGGTAAAATCGCTGTTATCAAACAATACGGCACAAGTGCGTGAATTACCTATATCCACTACTAAATCGACATTGCCGTAAGCCACTTTTTTGTTGGAATACAAAGTAATTTTCGGCAAAACATCAAGTTGCTGAACATATCTTATTAAATATATATACTGTGCCAGATAGTCCAATTTCGGCTTTTGCCCGCGATAATCATTGATATTATCAAGATTATAAAAATGTTTAAGCATATATTTGTCAACCCATTCACAGTTGAATGCTTCCGAACAATAGCCTACTAATTTATATTCGTCATTGCATAAGGCATAATCTTTCGACTTGTCGTAATTGCTAGTAAATACGGGGGTTTCATTCAAGTCTTCGTCTTCAAAATCCTCTTTTTCAAATACACTTCTCGTATCAAAAGCCAACAGAAGATTGTACTTTCTAGATTTTCCAGTTGTTTCAACTGGAATCAGTTTGCAACGACACCAATTTGTTGGACCAAATTCTGACTTTTTGCTGTTTAGTAAAAAAAACGGGATTGGGAACCATACATTTTCAAATTTATCCCAATTTATTCGGCTAATTGACTGCTGAAAACAACCAGAATCTTTAGAGTCTTCAGTATCAATTGAAATTGGATATTTGCCTTCCGAATCAAAATCATCTTTGATTTTTTCCCAGCTTTCGTTTATTTTTCCGTTGGTTGTGTAACCAAGATACGATAAATCGTATTTTTTAACCCATACTTCTTCTTCCGAAAAGAAGTGTGCAATTTCCAATTTAAGTTGCTCTTCTTCAATGTCGAACCACTCGTGAAAGTACATTTTGAAATTGTCATTCAGGCTAATTTCAAATTCTTTGGTAAAATATTGAATGCCTGTGTTTGATATTAAGTTCATTTTGCTAAAAATTACAATTCATTTTTTTTAAATTAGCATATCTCTATTGCTAGAAAAAGCAGATTAGGTTTGAAAATAAGTGATTTAGATAAAGCTGGACAAGACTTAAACTATGTGATTATTATTTATTTCGGACAAACTCCATATTCATTTTGCCCTTCAGTACTATCCTGCAGCATGAATACAATTAAAATAACAGCACCAATTAATGGAATGAGTGCCAGAAGTAAATTCCAACCACTACGACCAGTATCATGAAGTCTTCGAATGCTAACTGCGATTCCTGGAATCAGAATTGCCAATGAATATAAAATGCCCAATAACCCAAAGGAAATAATGGCGGCATCAATTAAGTATATAACGACTGAAATAAGAATATTGAAAAGGACGAAATACCAATACTCGCTGCGGCGAGAACGTCCGTTAAATTCAGCATACTTTTGTAGGGATAGTATATACCAATTCATAAGTGATTAATTTGTTAGTTAGCGATTTTAAATCAGGACTAAATTTAGGACTAA
>JBBQMQ010000021.1:0-19256 GCA_038329115.1 Bacteroidales bacterium | reverse complement strand
TGGAATACCTGAAAATTCGAGAGCTGCGCACAGTTATGGTTTTTTGCAGAAAAGTCAGATAACACCGAAAATGATTGATAAAATTGCAAAACTGAATGAAATTGCTGCTCAGCGCGGACAAACTCTGGCACAAATGGCTTTGGCATGGTGCTTACGTTCTGAGGAAGTTAATTCTGTAATTGTTGGTACAAGCTCAGTAAAACAACTTCAGGATAATATTGATACATTGAAAAATCTGAAATTTACTGATGACGAATTGTGGCGTATTGGTGAATTAGGAGCTTGATAGTTTGTAAAATTATAGTTTGTTCGAAGTGCAAAAAAAAACTTTTAAATATTATTTTCTATACGCAATTTTTGCCTTATTACCAGTAAGTTGCAATGATAATATCCGGTCGTCTATACCGGACTATCCGGTATATTTGAACCTGAATCTGACAACTACTTATCCAAATTTCAGAGACAATCCGGGACAATTCCTATTATTTAAGACACGGGTTTTTGAAACGGATCGGGTTGGTTTTAGTGGAGTTCTGGTTTTTTGCGGTTTTGATTTAAATTTCTACGCTTTCGATATGTGCTGTCCGTTCGAAGCAAAGCAAACTATTCGTGTCTATCCTAATGATATTGGGCAGGCAGTTTGCGAAAAGTGCGGCTCTGTTTTCGATATAAGCTACGGAAATGGGAATCCCACATCCGGACCTGCAAAAGAAGTTTTAAAACGATATCGGATAAACTTGTCGGGCGATAATCTTTTTATCTCACCTCAATAGTTTTTGATTATTTCCATTTTTCAGATTTAAAAAACAAAGCTGAAATGGCCACAAAAACGATATAAAACGGATAGACCACGGATAAAAGGAAAGTTTCAATCCATATATTTGTTAAATGAAAAAACTTTCGAACCAGTTGCAAAAAAAGTGAATCCGCAAGAAATTTGGCAACAAAAAAACCACCAAAAACAATTAGAAACTTGGGATACTCAATGGCATTATACAGCAAAAGCAATTCTACAATCGCCATTGCAAAAACAAGTATCGCCACCTGAATAATTTCCCAATCGGTATACGACGGAGATTTAGAAGCCCATCTGCGTCGTTGATTTAAAAATTCTTTTAAACTCGTCGCCGGTTTCGTATTCACAAAAGCTGCTTCCGATTTTAAAAAACGGATAACTCCTCCTCGTTTTTTTACACTTTGCAACAAGAAAATGTCATCGCCGGATTGTTCTTCATCGTGCATATCGGAGCTGCTTTTCATCCACGTTTCTCGCGTAAACGCCAGATTTGCAGCATTGCAGAGTATTGGCATTTTAGCACCGGCAGCAGCACCGCCCGTAGCCACTAAGCTTACAAATTCTAATGCCTGAATTTTCAGAAAAATATCCTTACTTTCTGTATTTTTCACCGGACCAATGATTAAATCGCAATGCATTATGTTTTGAAAACAAACAATCGATTCGAGCCAATGAAAAGTTGGCGCACAATCGGCATCAATGGTAACTATTAAATCAGCGGTCGACTGGAGAATCCCTTCAGTAAGTGCATTTTTTTTTCCAAATCCCACAGCGTCAATTAGTTTCGCATTTGGTAAAGTTGAAATTGATTGTTTTGCCAATTTCTTAGTTGAATCAGTAGAATGATCATTAACAATAATCAATTCGAAATTTTGATGACTTTGCTGAGCAATGTACGAAATGAGTTGTTCAATATTCTCCTGTTCATTTTTGCAGGCAACAATTATTGAAATAAATGTAGTTACCGATTCATTTCCTCTGGGTTCGAAGGTATAATTCCTATTCCATCCAATTATGAAAATGAAAATCAGAATGATATACAAACCAATTAAAGCTATTGAAAGTGAAATTAGAAACATGAAAATTGAATTTTAGAAAATCAAAAGCTTTACGTTGAAACAAACACAGGTTTTTTAAATATCCTAAAACAAATAATTCAGTCCAATATAAAATCCTGTATTTCCATCTTGAATGTTAAAAGCTTTTCCAAAATCGGCAGAAATCACAAAATTCTCATTCCAACCAACTTTTAAGCCAATGCCGGCAGCCGAATGAAATTTTCCGGCAGCATAATCATTAAAATACAATGCTTTATCAGTTGCTGAAACTTGTGAGAAATCAACAGCAATTGGTTTTAAAATTATTCCAGAATCAAAGAAAACATTGGTTCCCAAATAAAAATTTTGTTTCAACCATTCGAATCGCAGGAATTTATACCTGAATTCAAAGTTCCCAAAACCTACTGCATCGCCCACCACTCTGTTACGTAATATTCCACGTACTGAACTTTTACCACCCAGTCCCTGATTGGAAGCAGCTATTAAATAACTTGTTATCAGCTCAGGTTGTGCGTAATATGGAACTTTATCATTTCCCAGCGTCATTTGATAGTCCAACCGGTAAGCAAATAATAAATCCTTTGCTACGGTAAAATACTGACGATGAATTACCGCCATTTTGGTATGAGGAAATGCTTGATTTAAGAACTTTGGAGCTGTTTGAATCACCGCTTCTGTAAAAATTCCTTTGGTTGGACAAGCCAACTGATCGCGTGTATCGTATTTTAATCCAACTTTGAAATAATTAATGCTACCACCGTTTGCTTCAACCGGATCAATAATGCCCCACGTTTTATATTTTTCGAATAAAGTTTGTCCAACTTTCGTAATTTTAAGTTGAGTATTATTTACTGTATCCATTTTAAAGTTATAAAACGCATAACCAGCCACCCAGCCAAATTTAGAGCCACCAAAATATCCCTGAAAATCAGCTTTTATTCTAAATGTGTTTTTTTCATTCTTATAAAAAAGACTATATTTTTTGCCACTTAAATTCAATGCATCATATTGAGCATTAACCGGATATTTTAATTCAGCGGTATTATAATTACTTTGATAGCCGTTAAATCCATAAAAATCAGCCATCTGATCTGGAACGTATGCAACATCGAGCGTAGTACGAACATTGGGAATTAATCTCTCCGAATCATATCTAAGTCTGGCAATGGTTGTTCCTTTGGTATAAGTCGAAAGTTCGAGATAAAGCGAATGATCATATTTCGGAAAACGGGAACCATCACCATAATCGTACAAATTCACCAACGCTCCATATTGAAAACCCAAATCGGAATCATACGAAATTGCCGGCAAGGCTCCGAATCCAAATCCCTTTTTTACTTTTTGTTGTGAAAAAACTGAAGTTACTGCCAGTAACAAGCATAAAGCAAGAGTTGATCTTTTCATATTGATTTTCTTTTAAGTTTGGGTCAAAGATATTAAAAAAATGTTTAAATAAAAAAAGCACACTAAAAATAGTATGCTTTTGTTAATAAGTTTAATTTAAAATCTCAATTTCCTTTACATTGATTGCAGATACCGCTGTATGAGATTTCAACGGCATGAATGGAGAAATTACTGTTTTGCGGCAGCTTGTAATATTCAGGACTCAAATCAAAAATATCATGTATAGCACCGCAACTATTGCAGATAAAATGAGCATGAGCAGATATATCCACATCATAACGTGCATTTTTTTCATCAATCACAAGTGACTGAACTGCACCACGCTCCAGAAACAAATCCAATGTATTATAAACTGTAGTTTTAGACAATGTTGGCATAGAAGGACTCAACGAAAGATATATTTCATCGATAGTAGGATGAATTCTGTTGTTCAGCAGAAAATCCATAACCGCCGTACGCTGTACAGATGGTTTAATGGAAAACTTACGCAAATATTGGTGCGAATCAGCTAATGAATACATAATTTGTAATTTTATTGTTTTTGAAATGAATACAAAGATATAAAGTTTTTATTAAATAATCCTATTTAGCTCTCAATATTTAGGTTAATAATCACTGGGGTGGTATTTAAAAGTCGAAAATGGCTTTAAAAATGAAGATAAGTAGTAAATATTTACTATTGTTATATTTGTTAATTATCAATTTTGCATTTTCTATTTTGACCCCCAAACCCCCAAATGGGGGCTTAAGAGTAAAACTCCGAAGCTTTTTAAATATTAATCGACTACGTCTTAAAGCCCCTTGTAGGGGGTTTGGGGGTCAAATACAAAATATAACAATAAATTCTTTTCATTACTTATTTCTCGTTTTTACAGAAAAAAGTCGCAATAAATGAATATTGCGACTTTTCTATCAGCCAGGAAAATTTTGAATTACAAAATATTTATTTCTTTCAATACATCGTTTGTTCCGCGAACGGCAGCAGCGCTTTTTACAAATAATGCAGTTTCTTCTGCGTTCAACTTGTAATCGATAATTGCTTCAACTCCATTTTTGCCAATCAATACAGGTACACCGATACAAATATCGTTTTGACCGTATTCGCATTCCAACGAAACGCAGCAAGGAATTACTTTCTTTTGGTCGTGAATAATTGATTCAACCAGATAAGCTGCAGCAGCTCCGGGAGCATACCAAGCCGAAGTTCCAAGCAAGCCGGTCAACGTAGCACCACCAACCATGGTATCAGCTACCACTTTAGCCAGGGTTTCTGCATCCAATATATCAGCAACCGGACGACCTTTGTACGAAGCAAAACGAGTCAACGGAATCATGGTTGTATCACCGTGACCACCAATTACCATTGCTTCAATTTCTGTTGGATTAGCATTCAATGCTTTGCTTAAATAACATTTGAAACGTGAGCTGTCCAACGTTCCGCCCATACCGATAATTTTATTCTTTGGTAGGCCGGTAGCTTTCAATGCCAGATAAGTCATTGTATCCATTGGATTTGACACCACCACGATAATTGCATTTGGAGAGAATTTCAAAATACTTTCAACCACACTTTTTACAATTCCGGCATTCACACCAATTAATTCTTCGCGAGTCATTCCCGGTTTGCGTGGAATACCCGAAGTGATTACAACCACATCAGAATTTGCTGTTTGAGCATAATCATTGGTACAACCAACAATTTTTGAATCGAAACCCAATAAAGAGGCAGTTTGAAGCATATCCAATGCTTTTCCTTCCGAAACGCCTTCTTTAACATCAAGCATTACAATTTCGTCAGCTACTTCATTGAATGCAAGGACATTTGCACAGGTGGCACCCACATTTCCAGCGCCTACTACGGTTACTTTTGACATAATAATTTTATTTTTTAATGTTTAATTTTTAATACCTATTTTGAAGGCACAAAGATACAAACTTATATTCAATTAGAGAAAAATTTCTTTAATTTTATTTGTGTTAATATGATAATTTTTCAAGTAAAATTAGCAGGATGCTAAACCGGATGATTTGTAACTTTTTTGTACCTTTGCAGCCTGAAACTGACAAGTTGAAAGACAAAGATGCAAAAAAACGGAATTTAGAAATTTATAACAACTAAATAGATAACAATATGCAAACTATTGACAAATTTAATTTTGCAGGTAAAAAAGCATTCGTTCGCGTTGATTTTAACGTTCCAGTGGATGAAAACTTTAATATTACCGATGATACCCGTATCCGGGCTGCTCTTCCTACTCTGAAAAAAATTCTGGCCGATGGCGGAAGTGTAATTATTGCGTCGCACATGGGCCGTCCAAAGAAAAATCCGGACAGCAAATATTCATTGAAAGCCATTTTACCACATGTTTCGAAAGTATTGGGAGTTGATGTGAAATTTGCACCTGACTGTGTTGGTGAAGAAGCTACTCAAATGGCTGCTGCTCTTAAACCAGGCGAAGCTATGATGCTTGAAAATCTTCGTTTTTATGAAGAAGAAGAAGGCAAACCACGTGGCGAATTTGCTAACGACGATGAAAAAGCCGCAGCAAAGAAAGTTACCAAAGAAAATCAAAAGAAATTTACTGAAAAACTAGCTTCTTTTGCCGATTGTTATGTGAATGACGCTTTTGGAACCGCTCACCGCGCTCACGCTTCCACAGCATTAATTGCCAAGTATTTTGACGAAAGTAACAAAATGTTCGGTTATTTAATGGAAAAAGAAGTTATTGCGGTTCATAAAATTATGACAGATACTGCTCGTCCGTTTACTGCGATTATGGGTGGTTCGAAAGTTTCGTCAAAAATCGAAATTATCGAAAATTTACTTACCAAAGTTGATAATCTGATTATTGCCGGTGGTATGACTTATACTTTTACCAAAGCACTGGGTGGAAAAATTGGAATTTCCATTTGCGAAGATGATAAACTTGATCTGGCTCTGGAATTGCTAGAGAAAGCCAAAGCAAAAAATGTAAATATAGTATTGGCTGTTGACGCCAAAATTGCAGATTCTTTCAGCAACGATGCCAAAACTGATTTTGTTCCGGTTGGCGAAATACCTGACG
The DNA here is from genome assembly GCA_038329115.1 of Bacteroidales bacterium. Lineage (GTDB taxonomy): Bacteria > Bacteroidota > Bacteroidia > Bacteroidales > Paludibacteraceae > Paludibacter. Next base: position 12,933 of record JBBQMQ010000021.1, on the reverse strand, counting down.
GTTGGGAAGGATTGGATATTGGTCCTGAAACTGAAAAAATATTTGCTGAAGTAATTAAAAATTCAAAAACCATTCTTTGGAACGGACCTACCGGCGTTTTTGAATTCGATAATTTTACACATGGTTCACGTTCCGTAGGCGAGGCAATTGTGGAAGCAACTAAGAACGGTGCATTTTCGCTTGTTGGGGGAGGTGATTCAGTTGCTTGTGTAAATAAATTCGGTATTGCCGATAAAGTATCTTACGTTTCAACCGGTGGTGGCGCCTTGCTTGAAGCTATTGAAGGTCGCGTTTTACCTGGAATTGAAGCGATTCGGGGATACTAATATTTCTTTATATAATAGTATAAGTGTCATTCGGTTTATTCGGATGGCACTTTTTTTTGATTACAGAATAAGCTTTTGTTTGTCATTCCAAGCAATATTGATTACATTTGTAAGGTTATTATTTAAGCACTTGAACGCTAAAAAAATCTGGTAATGAGCGATTTTGAATTTGAAGATAATGTATTATTTCCGGTGGGAATTTCATTGAAATCGGTTATTTCGATACTTCCAACGGCTACAATCTTAATTGACTTAGAAGGAAATATCCAATATGCAAATGTTCTGGCATTGGCTTTTCTTAGGTTTCCAAACTACGAAACTTTGTATCAAAAAAAAGAATTAAGTTTCATGTTGGATGATTCGCGGCTTCGTGAAGATTTATTAAATCAGATAAAAAAATCGCCATCTAATTTTGAAAAAATAATTCTGATAAGGAAATTTGACAGAAGTGTAGCTTTTATTAATCTTTCTGCTCAATATTTTAAGTCTGATTTTGAGGGAATCCTGTTGCAATTTGCTGATGTTTCTGTGAAAACATTAGCATTCCTTTCAGAAAAAATCAGAGTTCTCCGAAACGAAATAGGCACATTAAGACCTTATTTGAATAAACCCGGAAAAGAACTGTTGGAAAATATTATTTACCGAGATCTCCAAACCGGAATGAATGAAACCAATACAAAACAAAGAAATCAGTTTGATTTGGGTCAGAATAAATCTGTTCAATTAATTCACCTTTTTCCAATGCTAACAAATTATGAATTAACTATTTGCGGTTTACTTTCACTCAAACTAAATTTTGAAGAGATTGCCTCTATTACAGGCAAAACTTCAAATTCACTTCGTGTTACTTTTCATCGTCTTTTGAAGAAGACAAATTTCAATTCAGGCAAAGAACTTTTGAGAAAACTTGAATCTATAGAATTATTATAGAACTCTGTAAAAAAACAAGAGAGGAATTGCTAATGTAAGTTATATATTATTTGTTTATACTAATTATTCTAAATATTATTTTTTTAATTTACTTGTAATCAATCTACTTTTAACTGATTGGTATGTGTTTTCTATTACATCTGTGGTATTTTATACTACAAAGACCAACAATCTCAAAATTTAGTTATAAAGTTTAAGGACTATCTTCCTGAAAAACAAAACATTAAACAGCCATTTTCTGTGGTATAAATGTCCACTTTGCTTTCCAGATTTTTTATAAGAAAACAAAAAACATTTTGTAGCAATTAGTCCTACCTCGTCCTATTATATACTACATGTATTTATATATCAACACTTTATAAAATATTAATATATTTGTTTGTTTTTCTAAAAGGAGAAATAATTTTAGTATTACTAATCCTTTAATCTTCAACAACATGAAATCAAACAGACTATTACTTATTCGTTCGTTGGCATTCAAAGTAAATGTATTAGCGACATTTCTAACGTTGACTTCCATTGCATGGAGTCAAAACAATTATAACACCGTAACTGGCACGCTGGGTACAACTTACGATTGGATCGATTGTTCGGCTGGTACAAATATCGTTTCAGGCGACGATACGCAAGCGTCCGTAAGTTGGCCATTTAGTTTCAATTTTTATCAAAGTACCTATACCACAGCCAACAGTTTAAGTGTGGCTACCAACGGATTTATCAGACTTGACGGTGTGGCTAATGGTGCAGATTATAATGCGGCAAGTGCTTACGATTTAACATCTACGGCTACTGCTTTTGGGCAAATAGTGGTTTTAGCTATGTATGATGGGTATGTGGGAAGAATACCGGCAAGTTCTTGGTTGAAATACTTGGTAACCGGAACTGCTCCTAATCGAATACTAACAGTAGAATATCGCAGCTTGGAAGTTTCGTATAATCAAAACAAATTTTTAAATACACAAGTGAGTTTTTATGAATCGTTGAATAAAATTGTATTAAAACTTGGGACAGACAATATTACTGCTTCCGGCGTAGATATGGGACTTCACAGCGGAACTGCTGGATATTTTCACAAATGGCAAGAAGTCTTAGCCGGTACAAACAATACCTGGATAGAATACACGCCAGCCATAGAAGTGAATGCCTCTGTTGGTACCACATTGGCATATTATAGTACGTTGAAAGCTGCATTTGATAAAATTAACGACGGTACGCATCAAGGTGTCATAAATATTCATGTACAGGAAAGCACAAACGAAACTGCGGCAGCGGTACTAAATCCATCGGGGACAGGTGCTGCAAATTACGTTGGCATTAATATGTACCCAACAACCACAGGAGTTACGATTTCAGGGAATTTAGCAACTCCACTTATTGATTTAAACGGAGCAGACAATGTAATAATTGACGGACGACTAAATGCAAGTGGAGCTACCAAAGATTTGACTATTTCAAATACCAACACTTCAAATACAGCAGGAACTTCCACCATACGGTTGATAAACGATGCAACCAATAATACTATTAAATATTGTAATATCAACGGTTCAGAAACAATTGCAACGAGTGGTATTTTGTTCTTTTCTACTGCCAATACCGGAAGTGGAAATGATGCCAATACCATTGACAATAATAATATAACCAGTTCAACATCAGCCAACCGACCTATTAATGCCATTTATTCACTCGGAACTGTGGGTAAAGAAAATAGCGAGAATGTTATTAGCAACAATAATATATATGATTTTCTAAAGAATGGAAGTGCATCGAATGGAATTTTCATTTCATCGAACAGCACTGCTTGGACGGTTGACGGGAATAGTTTTTACGAAACCACCTCGTTCATTTCAACAGGTACTGTTGCCTACAATGCCATACAAATAAACAATACAACAGGTACTGGTTTTAATATTTTGAATAATAATATTGGAGGAAGTGCCGCTTTGTGTGGTGGAACGGCCTGGACAAAAACAATTGCCACCAACAATGTATTTAACGCTATTAATTTAAATGTTGGTACAACTACTGCCAGTTCCATTCAAAACAATACAATTCAGAATTTCAGCTGGTCGAACTCAAGTGCAGCAAACTGGAATGCTATCAATGTTTCGGGTGGTAATGTAAATATTGGCACAACAACAGGAAATACAATAGGTGCTTCAACCGGTACGGGTTCAATTTCAGTTACCGGAAAAACAAATGGACAAAACGTATATGGAATAAACATTTCGAGTTCAGGAACAGTTGATTGCCAAAAAAACACCATCGGTTCTATTACAGCAGCAAATGGAGCAACTTTATCGAGCAATATCTTCGGAATATATAAATCACCAACTGTCGGAATAACAACTATAAGTTACAATAATATTGGTAGTACCAGTACTGAAAATAGTTTCAATGCAAGTTCGGCCAGTACCGCCAACCCGCAATCGGTTTATGGAATTTATAATGCAGGAACAGGAACAATTATCATTTCGAGCAATACCATTTCAAAGCTTACGAATGGGAATACAAGCCCAACTTCTAACGGCTTGACAAATGGAATTGCCTTGGTAGCAGGGAATAGTACCATTTCCAACAATACCATCTACGACTTAACGAATGCTTGTGGAAATCCGAGTTCACTGTATCAAGCTGCAGTTTGTGGGATTGCACTAAATGGAACACTAGGCGTCAGAAATGTGACTGGAAATACAATTTACAACTTATCAAATATCTATGCATCGTTTACCGGTAGTGTGATTGGGATATTTTCTACCGGACCAACGAGCGGAAATACCATTCAAAGCAATTTCGTTCACAGTTTAAGTGCAACTGGCGGTAGTTTGTACGGCATAAAAATAGGTTCTGGGTCAAGCACTTATTCCAATAATATTATCAATTTGGGCGGAACAAATCCAACAGCAAATTATGGAATTTATGATGTGGGCGGAGCATCACAAACTTGCAATTTATATTTCAATACGATACATATCGGTGGCTCAGTTAGTGCCGGAGCAATAAATTCGTATGCAATATATAGTGCTTCCAACACAAATATAAGAAACTACCAAAATAATATTTGTTCCAATGCGCGTGCGAATTCCGGCGGAACAGGTAAACATTATGGTATTTATTATGCTGTAACTGCAGGAACACGAACTGTTGATTATAACGATTACTTCACACCAAATTCGGGTGGAATAATTGGTTTTTATAATGGAGACCAAAACACATTATTATTATTAAAAACAGCCACAGCTCGGGATGTAAACAGTTTAAATACAGACCCATTATTTAGTTCGGCAGGCGGAACAGCAGTGGCAAATTATTATTCCGCTGCCACCTTAACTGGTGTTGCAGGAACAGGAATTACCGTTGGATTTTATGGAATTACTCGTAATGCAACTCCAAAAATGGGAGCGTTAGAATCGAACGATTACATTTGGCAAGGAAATACAAATACCGACTTTGGCACAAGTACAAATTGGGTAAATGGTGTTGTACCGCTCGATGGTTCAGATATTTCGTTCGCAGCCAGTCCGGCAAATGATTGCTTGCTGGATCATAATCACACAATGCGAACCATAACCAATGCGCAAAGTGCCAAGAAATTTGTCGTAAACGGAAAACAACTAACGCTTACCGGAGATATAATTTTCAGCAATGGAGCACAACTGGATGCAACTGCTGCTTCGTCGGTTGTGATTTTTGCCGGAACTGCGGCTCAAAGCATTCCTTCGGGAGCTTTTGTTAGCAATACCATTGAGGCGTTGACAGTAAACAACATCAACGGTTTAACCCAAAATGGAGCTGTAATTATTCCAACTGCTTTAACGCTAACGAGTGGAGCTTATGCAATTGGTGCAAATTCATTGACTTTAAATGGCTCCATAACCACAACTTCTGGAACGTTGGTTGGTGGAAACTCTACAAACATAGTTATTGGTGGAAGTGGTGCAAATACAACTTTACCAGGCGTTTCGCTCAATAATTTGACTATAAATCGTTCCAATGGAATCAGTTTAGGTGGTAATGTAAGCGTTGCAGGCACATTGGCACTGACAGCAGGAACACTTGCAATTGGCGCAAATACATTGACATTGAACACAAATGCACCAACCATTACAAGCGGGAATATTGATGCCAGCAATGCCAGTTCAACCTTGATTCTGAATAATATCGGTGCTGTAACATTGGGAAGTTCATTCTTTTTGGGCAGCATTAAAAACCTGACATTAGCTGGAAATACAACGCTAACAGCCAGTTCCAATTTGACAGTTAATGGAGTTTTAAATCTTGCTACCGCCAATCCTTCAACAATTAAAGGAAGTTTGGATATGGGAGCTTACACCTTGAACATGGGAAGCGCAGCCACCACCACCGGACAAGGCGATGTAACTGGAACGGTAACCCGAACGAGTTTTGTACTTGCAACACCTTATACCTTTGGAAATCAATACACAACCATGACATTTGGTGGAAATGGCGATTTACCAACAAGTATGAGTTTTAAAATTACGATAGGCACAGCACCAGCTTGGAAAACAAATGCAATTCAACGCCAATATGATGTTGTTAGAGTTGGTGGAACTGATGCAACATTGGTTGCTTTGCAACTTCATTACTTGGATGGTGAACTCAACGGAAATACGGAGAGTAATATGATTACATGGGATCTTCATGTAGCTCAGTCCAATAAAGTAGAAGAACATGGAAAAGCAGCTCAGAATATAACTGAAGAATGGATTAGCATTTCGAACCGTAAAGTAACTTATTTTGATGTTGCAGCCGATATGCATCCATGGACTTTAGCCGATAAAGTTTCAGCTTCGTTTACATGGCAAGGAACTCCGAGTACCGATTGGAATGATATAAACAACTGGTCGAGTGGGGTAGTCCCAATCTCAACCAGCGATGTTGTGATTCCTGATGCAGCCACCACTTTGCACGACCCTTTGTTACCAACTACAGCCACAGCTAAAACCATTTTAATACAACAAGGCGGCATACTTGATGGTGGAACTGGAACAACGCTCACCGTTTCGGGCAGTTCGGGAGCATGGTTAAATTTTGGAACGTTAAATGCGGGAACAAGTACGGTGGTGTTTACCAATGCCAATGCTACAATGGCTGACCCAACTAACTTTTACAACGTAACTATTGCTGATGGCGCTTCGCTAACTCCAGAAACTGGTAATTTTATGGGTATTGCGGGCACGTTGTCATTAACTAATACTGGAATATTAAGAGCGGCTTTATTGCCAAATACCATAGAATTTAATGGTGGAAACCAAACCATCGTTGATACAAATGCGCCAATACCAGGGTATTATAATTTAATTTTGAGTGGAAGCGGCACCAAAACTTTATCTGGAACTCACATGAATGTTGCTGGAAATCTCAATATCAAAGGCACAACAACAGTTTCAGTCGGAACCAGTGTTGATGTTGTGGGAAATATGTTTATCGATGCAGGTACTACTATTGCAGCAGGAGCTTACACCTACCACATTAGTGGAAATATAACTAATAATGGAACTTTCACAGCCTCACCTGGCAATACCATTGTTTTGAATGGAACATCTCTACAGAGCGTTGATGGATCTTCCTCTCTTGCAAGCTTCTACAATTTGACTATTGACAATAGTGCTGGCGTAGTTTTCAACAAAGACGTAAACGTATATCAAACCCTTGCCCTTTCGAATGGAAATATGAAAATTGGAGGATATACCTTGGGAATTAACGGAGCTATTAGTCAGACCTCAGGTTATATTGAAACAAGTACTTCTTCTTCATTATCTTTTGGTGGAACTACGGCTATAACTACAGCAAGTAATTTATTTTACAGTTCACCAATTATAAATAATCTCACCATAAATAGAACTGGTGGCGTTGTTTCGGGAAGTGAGATTGTTGTGAATGGAATTCTTAATTTGCAAAGTGCCAATCCTTCTGCCACTGTTGGAGCGTTGGATATGGCTTCTTATACCCTGAATATGGGCGAAAACGCTACCACCGTTGGGATTGGTGATGTAACAGGAGTTGTAAGGAGAACAACAATTTTGCCAAATATTGATTACACTTTTGGTAATCAGTTTACTTACGTATATTTTTCAAATGAAGGAACTTTACCTACTGAATTAAAACTTAAAATCAAGATTGGCACAGCACCAACCTGGAGAACCACAGCCGTTAAGCGTGTGTATGATCTTATTCAAACAGGTGCAAGTGAAACTCGCGTTTTATTAACCGGACATTATCTTGATTCTGAATTAAATGGCAATGATGAAAATTTATTGGTTGATTTACAATACATTTACCCTATAACAACGCTATTAGAAAAAGGAAGGTCCAATATTAATACTACAGACAATTGGATTTCTTTATCCAATACAAATGTTGGGAATTTATTTTCAAGTTTCGGAAATGTTGAACTCGGTTTTAGTGCACCAAGTGCCAATGTATTAACATGGAATGGTTCACTTAGTACATCTTGGATAAATTCTTCCAATTGGACACCAAATAATAGTCCGTCAGCAAGTTCAATTTTAATTATACCTGATGCATCGACCACTCCAAACGATCCAATTATACCGGCAAGTAGCAGCATAAGTACGCTCACAATACTAAGTGGAGGAATAGTAAATGCTGTTTCTGATGCACAACTCACAATAAATGGAGCTGCGGGTGCATGGAGTAATAGTGGTGGAACATTTAATGCTTCAACAAGTACAGTAATATTTACAAATGCCGAAGCAACAATGGATGGCACAACCAATTTTAACAATATAACAATTGAGAATGGTGCTTCGCTTACCAATACAACTGGCAGTATTACGCGAATAGCAGGTGCAGTTACAAATAACGGTATCTGGCATGCGGTAACTATAGGAGCAACAACTGCGGAATATAATGGAGGAAACCAAACAATTGTGATGCCAAATATGACATCAAAAAGATATTTTCATCTTATTTTAAGTGGAACTGGAACTAAAACGTTACCTTCAACAGCTTTAAATATTAATGGCGATTTAACGCTGTCAGGAACTGTAACTGCCACAGCAGCTGAAGCATTAAACATCAGTGGAAATTTGAATATTGGCAATGGAACAACTTTTGTCACAGGAAATTTTGAACATTTTATTGGTGGAAATTTCGAAAACAACGGAACATTTACGGCTACTTCAGGTAAATCAGTAACTTTCAATGGAACAACTCCACAAATAATTTCAGGAAGTTCAACCACAAACTTCGATATCGTAACCATAGATAACGCTGCCGGTGTAACTCTAACTACGCCCGAAAATATCTTTGATGATTTGGCATTAAACAATGGAAATTTAATTATAGGCAATACGACCTTGGGAATAAACAGTACGATTAGCAAAACGTCAGGTTACCTTTCTGTAAGTAACGTTTCTTCGTTGAGTTTTGGTGGAACATCCGCATTGACCTTGAATGATAATTTATTTACCAACTCACCAACAGTGAACAACTTAACAATTAATTGTTCAGGAGGTGTTTCACTCAGTAATCAAAGTATTACTGTAGATGGAACATTGGCACTAACAGTCGGAACATTTACATTGGCAGCTAATTCACTAACCATTGCTGGAAATACACCAACTCGCAGCAGTGGAAATATTGATGCCAGCAACGCCGCATCCACATTGGTGTTCACCAATCCGTCATCCATTACACTTCCATCTTCTATTTTTACTGGAAATGTGAATAATATGACTATTAACGGTGCTGGTGGAATTACATCAAGCGGAGATTTAAGTCTGAATGGAATTTTGAATTTGCAAAGTGCAAATCCATCACCCGTAAAAGGAAGTCTGGATATGAGCAGTTACACGCTCAATATGGGTGCAACAGCTACTACCACAGGCATTGGTGATGTAATTGGAATTGTAAAACGGGAACAAACATTTAACAACGGACAGGAATATGATTTTGGGAATCAATATACATCAGTAAACTTCTTAAATACCGGAGTAAAACCAACCTGGCTAAGTTGCAAAATTTCCATTGGAACATCACCAACATGGAGAAGTGAAGCAATTAAAAGATACTACAGTTTTGCACAAAGCGGAGGAACTGACAGGATGATTGTAAAACTTCATTACCTTGATGCTGAATTGCACGGCAGCGAAACAGACGAAACTAAACTTGTATTTTGGGATGCCTATGATCCTGCGTTTGCAGCAAATAATTTTGTAAAAGTATACCCTCGAAATCACAATGGAACGGATGCGACTAATAATTATATTCAACTTACTGGACCAGCAATAAATTACCTTGCCACTTCGGCTACTTTGGATGTAAAACAATGGGGATTAAGTTATACGAATGTAAGTAAACACACATGGACTGGAAATGGCTCGCCATCGTATGACGGTGACTGGAGTTTGCCGGGCAACTGGAATGGAGGTGTACCGACTGCAAGTGACGATGTTGTAATACCATTGCCATCCACATTACCAAGCGACAATAATGGCGATTTAGCTCCATACCGAAATCTACTTTCGGTAACAGTTCCAACCGAAGCCAAAAGTATTGAAATTGAAACTGGTGCAACATTGGATGCAAGCGCTTATGATTTAACCATTAACGGAGATGCCAATGCCTGGGTGAACAATGGTACATTTATTCCAGGAAGCAAAACCGTTATTTTTTCAAATGGAGATGTTGCAAAAACTATGACTATTGCAGGTACAACTAATTTCAACAATTTAACCATCGCCGAAAAAACGAATATTCAGCCCGCCACCAACAGCATTATCAGAATTGGTGGCACATTGGATCTAAACTTTAACAGAAGCACCATCGATTTCAGCAGCAATGTAAACACGATAGAATACAATGGAGCTGCTCAAACCGTTTTGAATCCAAATGGAACTACACCGGGATATTATCACTTAATATTGAGTGGCAGTGGTGTAAAAACCTTACCCGGTTCAACCTTGGAAATTATTGGAAATTTGAATATGAGTGGCAATGCGACGGCAACGACTTTAAACAATATCCATATTGGACAAAATATGAATATTAATGATGCTACAAACCTCACTATTTCTACTGAAACCTCAGTTGAAGTAACGGGCTCGGTGACTAATAATGCCGGAGTTTCTGCATTACGTATTAAGTCAAGTCCAACTGCAGCGAACGGTTCGCTTATTTTCCATAATTCTTCCAACAACCCTTCAGCTACAGTGGAAATGTACAGCAAAGCAGCTGCCACAACAGTTGTCGGTTCAACTTATTCATATTATAAATGGCAATTTATGGGAATTCCGATTCAATCTGTTGTCACAAATCCTACTTTCTCAAACTATATAAACGGGATTAATAATGGATCGTATATCAACAAACAGAATGAACCTGGTACAGCTGTTTTGGGGAATTACTGGGTCTCTCAGGGTAATACAGCTGTATTAGTTCCATTTGCCGGATATGAAATAACTCAAAAATTTGCTAAAACAATTACTTTCCAAGGACAATTAGTAAACAGCACTTTTCAGGAAACACTGACTTATACAACCGGAGCAAAATATCCGGGGCAGCATCTTTATGGAAATTCATACACTTCAGCTATCAACATCAATAATATTATTTTTGGAGATGATATGGAAAAAACTGTATATTTATATAATACAGGCAGTTATGCCGACTGGACTGTACAAACAGGTTTTTTCGTAAACAATGCAGGACAATATATTGCAGCACCATATATCACTGCCGGAACAGATAGTATCCCAGGTCAGATTTGTTCTATGCAGGGATTTTTGGTAAAAGCAATGAGAAGTTCAACTAATGCAACTATTGAAATTCCATACAACTCTGTTGCAATGAAGAACACAGACAAACAAAGAGTAAGATCTGTTATAAGTGAAAAATTGTACACCCGAATTGATGTAGCCGGAACCCGATATTCTGATAAAATGTGGATTTTCACAGATCCATCCTGTACGCGTGGTTTCGATAACGGTTGGGACGGTTATAAATTTATGGGTTCATCGATTGCACCACAACTTTGGGCCATTGAAACAGCCGGTGATTACCAGGTAGATGCAGTTGACGACGTCAATAATACAGATCTTGGTTTCACGAGGGGCGAGGATACAAATTATAAACTTACATTTACACATCAGAATCTTTCTGCGCAATATGCGGCATTGTATCTGATTGATTTACAAACTAATTCAATTACAGACATCACTCAAAGTGGAACTCAATACAATTTCACTGCCACGGCATCCAGTCCTACAAAACGCTTTAAAATTGTGACCAGCCCCGGTATTTCAACCGATTTGAATGAAACTGCAAATAATCGGATAAAAATATACAGTTCGGAAAAAACAATTTTTATAAATAACACGTCCGACCAAACCGGCGATGTGTATATTTACGATATTGCAGGCAGAATGGTCGAAAAAATCAGGTATAACCCGAATAGTGTGACTACGGTTAATACAAATCTTGCTTCAGGGTCTTATATTGCAAAAAGCAACATACATGATTCAGAACATTCCGACTGCTTGATTATTAAATAATCAGGAATCAATTAATTCAGGAATCAAAATTAAAGAAACCCCGTGTGAATTTTTACACGGGGTTGTTTTAAAAAGATTGAAAATCAACTTTCTCATTTTCAGTATTACCAATAATTTAGTAGTTTTGTGCTTTTAATGAAACAATAATTCTAAAATATTGAAGTTTAATTATATAAATTTCAATGTCTATTTATTCAATTACTGTTGAATCTGAATCATTAGCATTAAATTCCTTTTAAATGAAAAATATCTTCCTGGTTTTAGTTACAATCGGTTTTTTGTTATCCTCGTGCAAAGGTACCGATCCTGTTCCACCGTATGTTTACGAAGCAAATCCACATTATAGTTTTGGTTATGCCGAATTTTTTGGAGCTTATTATGCCGCTTATAAAAATCCGAATAATGTTGTTTCGTTATCGCTTTTTTCTGATTCGTTGTCGATTAATAATTTAGGAAATCTGGTCGGATTTGGTCAATATTTGTTTCTGGAAGATGTTTTCGTGGCTCCAACCGACACGATACTTCCACTAACTACCTACACCATTGATGATTCAGGGCTTCCAAACACAGTTGCTCCCGGTATAAATGATACCATCGACGATCAGATATATACTATTGGCGCAACAATTTCGTATTACGAACAAAATGCTGCAAAATCTATCCAAAAAAGAATAACAGGCGGGACATTTACACTCAGTAAAGTCGGGTCACTTTATAATATCGTCTGCAATTTTAAAACGTCTGATAAAAAAGACCTGAAAGGGAGTTTTTCTGCCCAATTACCCTATTTTGATGAATCGCTTACCAATCGCAGTTTATCTCCACGAAAAAGACTTATCTACTTACCAGAATAATTCTTCCTTATTCGTTTTGATAAAACAAAACCATCTTGTTTTTTGCACCTGCATATCAAAAAATCCCTATAAAAAACCAATTTTTCTACTCTCTTTTTATTAATTTTCCCCATTTTTGTAGCTAAATTCTGAACTCTAAATAAAAAATGAAGAATTTATCTGCATGCCCGAATAATAAACTGATTCATATAATCAAATCATTGTAAATAAATCATATAATCTATGTCAATCCGCAAAACTAAAACTTTATTCTTCTTGCTGATAATTTCGTTATTCGTTTCGGCT
>JBBQMQ010000020.1:0-19273 GCA_038329115.1 Bacteroidales bacterium | reverse complement strand
TGTGAGTTAGTTTTTGTAACTGAAGTTGCACAATTAAATTTACGAATGCAGCCAATTAGGATAAATGGTTACTGTGATAGTGAATGATGCACCCTTACAAGTGCCTGCATAAGGTGTAACGGTATAAACTACTGTTAATGGTGCGGCTGTTGGATTTGCAAATGCATCCGCGGCAATTGTATTCAGATCCGTTTTACCCAAGCCCTGTGTTGCTGTTCCGGTTAAGCCAGGAGCCACAACTGCTGCAATATCCCATTTGTCCACTGTAAGACCATTCTCGCTTAATACAGGAAGTTTAACTCCTGCTGCTACGCCCGAACAAGTTGTTGAAATAATTGGATTAACAACCGGAGCAGGAAGAATAGTAACGGTGATAGTGAACGATGCACCCGCGCAAGTACCTGCATAAGGTGTAACCGTATACACTACTGTCAATGAAGCGGTGGTGGTATTCGTAAATGCATCCGCTGCAATTGCATTCAGATCAGTTTTACCAAGACCTTGTGTAGCTATGCCGGTTAAGCCGGGAGCAACAACTGCAGAAATATTCCATTTGTCAACGACTAATCCGTTCACGCTTAACACAGGAAGTGTTACTCCTGCCGCTACGCCCGAACAAGTTGTAGAAATAATTGGATTCACAACCGGAGCTGGAAGAATGGTAACGGTGATAGTGAACGATGCACCTGAACAAGCACCCGTATAAGGCGTAACGGTATAAACTACTTTTAATGGAGCGGTTGTAATATTTGTAAATGCATCGGCGGCAATTGCATTCGGATCAGTTTTACCAAAACCTTGTGTTGCTGTACCAGTTAAGCCGGGAGCGACAACTGCTGCAATATCCCATTTGTCAACCACCAAGCTGTTATCGCTTAATACAGGAAGTGCAACTCCTGCTGCTACGCCCGAACAAGTTGTTGTTGCAATTGGACTAATAATAGGTAACGGATTAACTGTTACCTGAATGGAAACAGGAGCGCCGGAACAAAAATATTGATTCGTTTCAATTACCTGCAAAGTAAAGTTGCCCGGCTTAGTCCAGTTAACCGTAATAAGGTTAGGAGTTGCACCACCAGTAATAGTTCCTGACGAAGGATCGCTGATACTCCATGCATAGGTAGAACCGGCAGTTAAATTCACACCATAAGGTTCGATGGAATTTAGACATACTGACTGGGGTGATGTTGAGGTAGGATATGGGCCTTGCGCCATTATATCCATCACGTTTACTGCAAGCAATAACACCACTGTGAGCAATTTTAAAAAATTTGTAGTCGTTTTCATGATTTTGATATTTATATTTAATGCTTTAATAATTAAAAGTCTATTTTTTTTATTGATGATATATGTCTGATATAATAGGATTAGGATGAACTGTTACCTCGTAATTGACCGCTGCTCCGGTACAACCATTGGCTGTTGGGCTAATGACATAGGTTACTTTTCCTGCTGTTGTACTACTCGGATTGGTAAGTGCCTGGGCAGGTATTGTGTTTGTTCCACTGGTTGTGAATCCGGTAATACCACTATCCGTGGATGCTGTCCAGGCAAAGGTAGTGAAGGCAACATCTGATGTAAGGGTAACCAATGTTGTGCTTGTTCCTGAGCAAATAGTTTCTGTTAAAGATGCATTTGTTACAGTCGGTATTGGGTTGACGGTTAGGTTCAACGTTACAATACTATCACATCCCACTTTATTGGTCAAATGTGCAATATAATTTCCTGAGCTAATATATGAACCTCCATTGAAATTATAAACATTGCCCTCACAAATACTATCATTAAATTCGAAATGTGAAGTTTTTTTTACTTTTAGAGAGAGTATAGTGTTACTACAACCACTACTTGTCGAAACTAAATAATCTCCTTGTAGTTGGTATGGAATACCATTATAAACATAGGTTTCGCCCTCACAAATGCTATCTTTTATAATTGTATTGGAGTTTTGAATAACTGTGAGATTTAAATAAGCAGTACTATCGCACCCGGTAACTACGCTTTTATATAAATTTGATGCATAAGTTCCAGTAACACCATAAGTCTTTCCATCAAACAAATAAGTGTCGCCCTGACAAATGGCAACGTTAGTGGTTGAACTGATTGGAGCAACTACCAGCGTTAGTTTTTCAGTGTTGTTATATAAAGTAATTCCTTTATTAGTACTTACAGTAAGTGAAATTGTATATGATCCGGCAGCACTAGGTACAACTGTAGGGTTTTTAGCAGTAGAATTAGGTGTAAAATTCAAAGGAGCGGGACCAGTGTTAGTCCAGTTATATGTTACCGGCGTTCCAATTGCACCCGAATAGTTACCTGTCATTTGAATTTGCTGTCCAAGACAACTTGATGGAGGTGCGGTTGCAATTGCATTGAGAGTTCCACCGGCAGCCATGAGTTCGTCAAAAGTAAAAACAATACCCACACCACCATTCCCTACGGCAAATTTATAAATTCCTATATGAATTTCCTGATTATTGTTGGCACTTCCACTCAAACCACCTGTCCTAACTTCAATAACAGCATCCGGGGGTAAACTTAAAACGCATTTTCCCGAAAAATCGATAGTTGCATAAGGTGTTAGGTTTGGAGTAATACGAATAAGAGATGTATTAAGGTAAAAATCAGGAATTGAATTACTTCCAGTCAAAGTCAATTTTCCGTTTATTGTAAGCGTGCCCATTGAATTGGTTGTAATGCCGGTATTAGGAATACTTACTGTGCTACCGGCTTGAATATTTACAGCATTATTTCCGGCATTTTGTCCGGGATAAGTGGTGGAAACCGCCCATATTGTACCATTATATGTCTGCCACGTACTTGGCGTTGCCCAATTACCTCCAGCTATTGTTGATCTGAAATCACCAACAGTTTGAGCAGTACAAAAAACAGGCACAAAAAACAGGCACATAAGTATCCTGTTCAAGTTGAATTTATGTCTTTTTTTTTGGTAATTCATTAAATTAAAATCTTGTATAAAAGAAAGTATCACTTGTACTATGTAAATTGAAATGAAATTGGCCTTAATTTATGCCGATTCAAATGAGCATTTAAAACAATATATGTGAATTATTTTAAATGATTATGCTATTGTAATCTATGATTAACGAAGCTATTTAAGATGTAAACAGGATAGATAGGATAGTTACTTTGAAAATTCAGGCATTAGTCTGAATATGTCGTTCTGAAGAAAAAATAATTAATCAAAATGTCATAAATTGCATTTCTTAATTGAAATGAGCCGGAAAGTAATTTATACTACAACATTTTGTAGTAATGTATTTGTGATTGAGTTAAAATCAGTAAAATCATAGTTATGACTCCAAAACTAATTATAATATATAAAATGGGCAACCATTTCTTTAAATAAAAACACTTAAATTAATTGCTGTAACTTATTATTAATCCAAATTGAAGAACAAATCCTTAATTTTCGAAAACATTTAAAAATCTGCTTCCAGAAGAGAAAGATATAAATTTATGTAAATTTATTAAACAGAGAAATTTAACAAGAGCATTGAGTTTATCAATTCTTCCATATAGATCAAGTCACAATTAAAGAAGTGTGCCCTGGTTAAATGAACGGCGTGCTTTAGGGAATCGAAAAAAAACTCCCCGATTTGCAAAAGCCTATCGGGGAATTGTCTAAAATCTAAAGTTCTTTGATTCTTGTGTCTTTTTTCTACATTTGGGATCGACCATAAAAAACTTTAGGTTGACCAATCACACCCGATTTTTTAATTAGTTTCTGCCGTTCAATGCTAGCCCTTGCAGCTTTTGCTTTTTCCACATCGGTAATTGCGAATACAAGGTATACCAGATTCGGGTCGTCAATACCCTGACCCAAAACGCCATCTGTCATACCATCTTTAGCTCTCATTGCTGCACCTTCTCCATCAAAAACTTTAAGCCATGCATCAAAGTCTTTCACTTTTAGTATTACTTCTTCATAATCACTTGCTTTTAGCATTTCCGGTGACATCCGCATGACTTTAACAAATAATACACTAGGTGCCGAAGTGACCCCTGCATTATCCATCACCTTTTTTAATCTTGGGTCAGCCCCAAAAGCTTTTGCTTTTTGTACATCTTCAACCATAAAAGGTAAATTTATTAAATTCGGGTTTTCAATACCACGGTCTACGCCTATCGAATGCAAACCGGCAGCATTTCTGTAGGTGCTATCGGCATCAAAAGCCATTTTCCATACATTGTAATCGGCAACAGTATGTTTAATTACCATTACATTAAAAGGCAAAGTCATCATGTCAGGTGGCAGAGCATTTTCATTCAATGTTACTTGTTCGTTAGTTTTAGCATCCTTACTGGTTTCATTACTGATGCTTTTATTGTTGCCTGCAAACAGCAACACTGCTAAACTTAGCGTTAGCATTAACTGAGTTGTTATCAATTTTTTGATCATTTTGGTTATAAGTTTAAGTATTGCTTACTCTTTTCGGTTTTCAGCTTCCCCGTGTTTAAACTGTCAAATTTTATATTTGGTTTTAAGTTTAAATGTCGTAAAGTGGATCGTTTTCTGTAATAAGATAATTTACCCACAAAATTATTTTTAATGAATTGTCTAACAGTATTTATATTAATAAAGTTCTGATAATAAAGATTTTTATACGTTGAAACCGAAAGTGCAAAAAGGATTAATAATTGAAAAATCATATAGACAAATTCCATTCTGAATAAAACAAAAAATTCCCCGATAAGCATTTGCCTATCGGGGAATTTCTATCTTATTCCCCTCTCCTCAAGGAGAGGGGTTAGGGGTGAGGTGATTATTTTGCCATTTCAATAGCCACAGCCACTTGAACAGTAGCTCCAACCATTGGGTTGTTACCCATTCCAAGGAATCCCATCATTTCCACGTGAGCTGGAACTGAAGAAGAACCTGCAAACTGAGCATCACCGTGCATACGTCCCATCGTGTCTGTCATACCATAGGAAGCAGGACCTGCACCCATGTTGTCAGGGTGAAGGGTACGTCCGGTACCACCACCTGAAGCCACTGAGAAGTATTTTTTACCTTGTTCGATACATTCTTTTTTGTATGTACCGGCTACAGGATGTTGAAAACGGGTTGGGTTAGTTGAGTTACCAGTGATTGATACGTCAACACCTTCGGCACGCATGATAGCCACACCTTCGCGAACATCGTCAGCACCGTAACATTTTACTGCTGCACGTGGTCCGTCGGAGTAAGCTTTGGTGCGAACTACGGCAAGGTCACCTGTAGCGTAATCGAATTCTGTTTGTACATACGTAAATCCGTTGATACGCGAGATAATCATGGCAGCATCTTTTCCAAGTCCGTTCAGAATCACGCGAAGTGGTTCGTTGCGCACTTTGTTAGCCGATAAAGCGATTCCGATAGCACCTTCGGCAGCAGCAAACGATTCGTGTCCGGCAAGGAAAGCGAAACATTTGGTTTCGTTGCGAAGCAACATGGCAGCCAGGTTACCATGACCAAGACCTACTTTGCGGTCTTCGGCTACAGAACCGGGAATACAGAAACATTGCAGTCCGATACCGATTGCTTCGGCAGCTTCAGCAGCTGTTGTGCAACCTTTTTTGATGGCGATAGCTGCGCCTACCACGTAAGCCCATTTTGCATTTTCGAACGCTATATTCTGAATAGATTCACAAATCTTGTAAGGGTCGATGCCTTTAGCGTCACAAATTGCTTTGGCTTCGTCGATATCTTTGATACCGTATGTATTGAGTGCCGCATTGACTTTGCCTATACGACGGTCGTAACTTTCAAATAACATATATATAATGATTAATTGTTAATGATAAATGATTAATTGGATACTAACTAATAAAAGACCCCTAACCCCTAAAGGGGAATTAGATTAGTTTCGTCTCGTATATTATTAGTTGTTTTTTTCTCTAAATTTATGCAGATTGCTTCTTAAAGTCCCCTTTAGGGGATTTAGGGGTCAACTATTCGTGTCTCGGATCGATATATTTCGCAGCGTTATCAAAACGACCGTATTTGCTGGTCGATTTTTTCAATGCTTCATTTGCATCTACACCTTTTTTGATCAGATCCATCATAGGACCGAAACGTACGAATTCGTATCCGCAAGCTTCACCGTCTTCGTCCAATGCCATGCGGTTGATATAACCTTCGGCCATTTCCAAATAACGAACACCTTTTTTGTTTGTGCTGAACATAGTTCCAACTTGCGAGCGCAAGCCTTTACCCAAATCTTCCAAACCAGCACCGATTGGAAGTCCACCTTCAGAGAAAGCCGATTGTGTGCGACCGTAAACAATTTGAAGGAACAATTCGCGCATTGCTACATTGATTGCATCACATACTAAGTCGGTATTCAATGCTTCCAAAATAGTTTTTCCGGTAAGGATTTCAGCAGCCATTGCAGCCGAGTGAGTCATGCCTGAGCAACCGATTGTTTCAACCAATGCTTCTTCAATAATTCCTTCTTTTACATTCAAAGTCAGTTTACAGGCACCTTGTTGCGGAGCACACCAACCCACACCGTGAGTCAACCCTGAAATATCTTTTATTTCTTTCGATTTTACCCATTTGCCTTCTTCAGGAATGGGAGCTGGTCCATGATTTGGACCTTTTTTTACAACACACATGTGTTCTACTTCGTGCGAATAAATCATACTTTTCTTGTTTAATTTATATATTAATTTGTTCTGAAATTTCCCTGCTTCAATTTGAGCGCAAAAGTACTATTTTTTTATCGTTTGACAATGAGAATCTATGGATTAAGTTCTGAGTTTTTTGAACTTTTACCTTAGTTCTTTGTTAAGACTTAAAAGGCTTTGTAAATATATTTTCAAATTTCTAATCAAATCCGGAAATATGATAAAATTTTACCGCATCACCAGCGTCGACGACGTTCTCTTCAATGAGTTTTACGAATTATATTCCACTGCATTTCCTGTTTCCGAACGGCGAAGCTGGCCGGGATTGGATAAAGAATTGTATGCAGAAAGTAAATTCTGTGCCAATGCTTTACTAAAAAATGATGAATTTGTAGGTTTTTTTAATTACTGGACTTTCGACAAGTTTTATTATGTCGAACATTTTGCATTAAAACAGAACTTTAGAAGTCAGAAAATTGGAGCCGCAGCCGTGGAAATGTTTAAAGAACAGGTGAATAATATACCTATAGTTCTGGAAGTAGAAATGCCCAACAATGCTGAGACTGTCAGAAGGATTCGTTTCTACGAAGAAGCCGGTTTTAAATCATTATCACATTATTATGCACAACCACCTTACGAAGGTGGAGGATTCTTAATACCTATGTTATTAATGAGTACGGATGTTCATTTTGCAAATACGCATTTTGAAATGATCCGGGAAACGTTATACACCGAGGTATATCATTTCAACAGCAAATAAAAGTCGGGAACTTTTACTCAAACATATTTCTGAAATGGGTGAAAAAATTACGGGATGCCGCAGCATTTGGTTTCACATTGTCGGACTTGCCCAGCTTTTCAATAGCTGCCTTTTCATCTTTATTCAGATTTTCAGGAATATAAACTCCAATATTGACCAATAAATCGCCTGTACCGTATCGGTTTACACTTGGTAATCCTTTTCCACGAAGACGAAGCACTTTTCCGGGTTGAGTGCCCGGAGCAATTGTCACCTTTACTTTTCCTTCTACGGTGGGAACTTCTACAGAACCACCCAAAGTAGCCATTGGCACGGTCAATAAAAGATTATATATCAAATCATTTTCGTCGCGAATCAGTTCAGGATGTGCTTCTTCTTCTACCAGAACGAGTAAATCACCGTTTGCTCCTCCCCTACGCGCCGCGTTTCCTTTGCCGCTCATCGAAAGTTGCATGCCTTCCATTACTCCGGCCGGTATATTGATATTGATAACTTCATCTTCGCGAACGATTCCTTCACCGGTACAATAGGTACATTTTTCCTTAATAATTTTACCATCGCCACCACAAGTAGGACATTCCACGGCCGTTTGCATTTGTCCCAAAATGGTATTCTGCACCCGGGTTACTCGTCCTTGTCCGTTACAGGTGGTACAGGTGGTAGTTGATGAGCCATGTGCTCCTCCGGTCCCGTCACAGTGTGAACATGAAACATATTTTTTAACCTTGATTTTCTTTTCAACTCCCGTTGCAATCTCAGCTAAATTCAGTTTTACTTTCACACGTAAATCAGAACCGCGACGAACACGCTGACTGCTTCTCTGACCACCGCCAAATCCGCCGAATCCACCAAAATGACCTCCAAATATATCACCAAAATGAGAGAAAATATCTTCCATATTCATGTTGGCACCACCAAAACCATTACCCGCGGCTCCACCAACACCGGCATGTCCGTATTGGTCATAACGCTGACGTTTCTGGTCATCGCTCAACACTTCATAAGCTTCGGCTGCTTCTTTGAATTTTTCTTCCGAAGCTTTGTCACCCGGGTTTTTATCGGGATGATACTGAATTGCTTTCTTGCGATAGGCTTTTTTTATTTCGTCAGCCGAAGCCGATTTTGAAACTTCAAGTATTTCGTAATAATCTCTTTTTGACATGTTTTTTTTAATGTGCTAATGTGCCAATATGATAATGTGTAGATTTCTCTAATTCTAATCAACCAGTAAACAATCTACTAATTAACCAATCAACCGATTAACCAATTAACCAATTAACGAATCAACTAATTAACCGAATAACCAATCAACTAATCTACTCTCCAACAACAACTTTCGAAAAACGAATTACTTTGTCGTTCAATGTGTATCCTTTCGAAACGCAATCAATTATTTTGCCTTTCAAATCTTCAGTTGGAGCCGGGAAAGTAGTAATTGCTTCATGAAATTCCGTATCGAATGGCTGATTTTCTGACGGTATGGCTTTCACTCCGTTTTGAAGCAAAAAGGCTATAAATTTATTATAAATCAAATCAACACCATCTTTCACTGCCTGAACATCTTCCGAAGTTTCCATGGCTTTCAATCCACGTTCAAAATCGTCAACCAACGGAAGCATATCGACCAAGACCTTTTCACCCGCAGTTTTCAAAAGATCAATCCTTTCTTTCATGGTGCGTTTCCGGTAATTATCGAATTCGGCCATTAAACGAAGGTTCTTATCATTCAATTCGGTATATTTCTGTGACATTAACTCCAATTCGTCTACAATTTCTTCTGCAGCTTCCTCAGCCGTTTCTACAGACTGAACATTTTCATTTTCTTCAGTCATTTCTGGAGTTTCTTCGGTATATTTTTGCTTTTTCATATGCCATAATAAATTCTCCTTAATCCTTTTACAAGGAGTTAAAGAGTGTAACTTATAAATTTTATTTTAAATGTTTAAGTTTTGGTTCCTAAATCTGTTTTAAGAACACACAAAACTTATCAATAATTTTGCCAAAACACCCGAATTCCGTTTTTGGCAGAAATCGGGTGGCAGATTGGCAGAGTTTAGAAAAGAGTTGACAGTTTATTTACAAATTGTCAATATCCAGAATCATTCAGAAACAATTTTCAACCATTTTACAAAATTTGCCGGGTTTTCATCAAAAGCAAAGGCTTTGTTCAATGGTTTACCTTCATTGTCCAGCAACACGTAAAACGGTTGTGCATTGGCTCCAAATTTCGAACGCTGTAGGTAACTCCATTTATCACCCACCGTTTCAATGGTTGTAATGCGTCCGTTTTCATTTACATCGTACGGTTTCGCCAATTTTGTTTTATCATCAACAAACAACGAAATCAACACAAAATCATTTTTCAGCAACTCTTTCACGGTTGGATCAGTCCATACCGAAGCTTCCATTTTGCGACAGTTGACACAACCGAATCCCGAAAAGTCGACAACAACAGGTAATTTCTTTTGAGCTGCAAAAGCCATTCCCAAATCATAATCGGTAAATGCAGCATGAACATCATCATTATACAAATTGAAATCCTGCGTGTAAAGCGGAGGTGCAAAAGCACTAATAGCTTTAAGCGGCGCACCCCACAAACCAGGAATCATATACACCGAAAAAGCAAACGAAATGATGGCCAGAAAAATACCTAATACCGAGGTGTGTTTTGATTCACTATCGTGCGGAAATCTGATTTTACCCAATAAATATACGCCCAATAGTGCAAATAACACAATCCAGATGGTGAGAAAAACTTCACGGTCGAGGATGTGCCAACCGTATGCCAAATCGGCAACTGAAAGGAATTTAAGAGCTAAAGCCAGCTCCAAAAATGCCAGCACAACTTTTACTGAGTTTAGCCATCCGCCCGATTTTGGCAACGTTTTGAGCCACGAAGGGAAAAGTGCAAAAAGACTGAATGGAATGGACAAAGCAACGGCAAAACCGGTCATCCCAACTACCGGTGCAACAATTGAATTGTTGCCGGCAACCTGAACCAACAATGTTCCTACCAATGGTCCGGTGCATGAAAATGAAACCAAAACCAAGGTAAATGCCATGAATAAAATGCTGACTATTCCAACGGTAGAATCGGCTTTAGCGTCCAATTTTGTTGTCCATGAAGAAGGTAATGTTATCTCGAACGCACCAAAGAATGAAATCGCAAAAACAATCAGTATGGCGAAGAATATCAGGTTGAAAACTGCACTTGTGGATAAACTGTTCAGGGCACTTGCACCGAAAATAAGTGTTATCAGAAATCCTAAAACAACATAAATAAAGATGATGGCTAAACCGTACAAAATGGCGTCACGCTGTCCTTTTTTTTTATTTTCGGAACGTTTCAGAAAAAAACTGACAGTCATGGGAATTATCGGCCAAACGCATGGTGTTACCAATGCCAACAAACCATACAGCAATCCCATGACGAAAATGTACCATAACCCTGAATTATCAGAAGTACCAGCGGAATCTCCAAAACTTTTAAGTTCTTTTATTACCGGAGTCCAGTAATCGGAATTAGTCGGGGCTTTGTTTTCTAGTTCGGTAGTTGGTACAACAGCTTCAGTCTTTGAAGCACCAAGAGTAAAAGGAACTTTTTTAGGTGGCAGACAGCTTTTATCGTTACAAACCATAAAATCTACATATCCCTTTATCCGAACTGTTGATAAATCGGAAAATGAGATTTTCTGAACAAAAACAGCTTCATTAGAATACCAGTTTAATTCCATATCAAAATTGGCATCATGCTCTTTCAGCAATTTGGAGGTTGCCTGCAAATCTCCCACTTTTTTGGCATTTTCTATTGTTTCAAAAACAATAGAAGTAGGAACAGGACCACCTTTAGGCAGATTTAATCCGTACACATGCCATCCTTCATCAATCGTAGCCCGAATAATGACATCAGCTGTTGTGGGACTTGTCGACTTAAGTTCCTGCGTCCACTTTACAGGTTCATAAATTTGAGCAGATGAATTTATCGTGCTAAATAAAATCAATAATACGGATAGAATTTTCTTTATCATAACTGGTTTTCTTTTGAAATCATGAACTTAACATGCCGGAAAGAATTATTGTTCATTTGTTATTTGATTTCTGATTTATTCTGGTAAAATCCATCATCAAAATTAGCGGGTAAGCATAAATTTAAAACTTACACCGAAGTTAGATGAAGATACCGGGAACGAAGATGAAATAAGTGGTGCATTCATCTGACGGTCGTAAAACAACTGAATGTTTACTTTCGAACTAAACACGTAATCGGCAATTATTTTGAGCGTGAAAAGTTTATTTCCACTCGATGCCTGTGTAATGTTCTCCTGCACTTTGCGTAATAGGGTTTTAATATCTTTATACGACAAATCGGCACTCAGTTTCAGGTCGTTTTTAAGTTTTGACTGTTGATCGGATTTAAGTTTCAGAATCACATCAAAATCTTTCAGCAAATAACCAACTCCAACCACAAATTCATCTGTTGCAGCTTCAATCATCTGTGTACTTGACAGGTTAAGTGATAAGTTTCGTTGTTTGCGGTATTCAAGTTTTCCTGTCATACTGTTTTTCAAGGCCACATTTACTCCAATAAGCGGACTGAATTGCTCCGTTAGGGAAACATTGGATATATCGAATGCTGATGATGGTATTGGATTATTTTCATTGAGAACATCGCGTACAAAACCCATCGAACTGTCATCATTACCCATTGCCACCCACGATGAATAGGAAGTATATGAACCAATACTATATTTACAGGTATAGGCATGTGTCAGACTGATTGATTTGAATTTGTCTTTTATCCAATCAATATTCGATAACCCATCATAGTTTATGCGCCAGTTTGGTAAAACACTTAAAATTGACAGGAACGGATTGGTATCAACTGAATTCACATCACGCCCTGTATAAGCAGCCAAAAATGCAGGAATCAGTACATCAGAGGAATTCATACCATAAGTACCCAAATTCGGGTTAAAGGTTCCCAAATCAGTACCTTTTAAGAAACCTGAATTTGGATAACTCTTCCCAACATATTTCGAGTTTAACCGGTTGGCAATAACCTGACGATTCGCCATGAACGCATTGAAAAGTTCTGAATTATAATTGGTTTGTACAGTACCCATAGGTTTAAATGCTGTAGAAAGTGCCATCAATGTAATGTTATAACTACCATTAAACGTGGAAGGTTTTCCTTCAAACATATATTGAACCGAAGTGTTGGAAGCCATATACCGTTTTGCATTCAGGTCAATTTTGAGACCCGGAATCGGTTCAAGCGAAGCCTTAATATCAAGATCGGAAGTAAATGCTGTGGTGGCAGGACTTACAACAGAATCGTTCGAAACGAGCCAACCGTTGTTTAACATATTGTCCAGCGTATTTTTATCAGTTAACCCAAACACAAAACCAATGCCGGGAGCATCCATTCCATTCAGGTTTTGCTGTCCCAAAAATCCGGGTTCGGGTCTGAATCCCGGTAAAACCATGCTGTTCGATTCTCGATACGTTATAGACGCTCGCCGCACCATCATAAGCGCACGAACCACAATATCAACTGATGTTTTGGCAACCGGCTGAATTCCGGGATCGGCACTCACAAAAGTCAGTGCAATACTATCGGCATCCATCGAAGGTGTAATTTCTACTGTTGTAGCATTCTTCGTTTTATAATTCAGGTTTACAGGTTTTCCCGATTTATCGAGAGCCGTAAATTTGAATTTATCACTTCCCAAACGGTGATTGATGGTAATCAGTTTTCCTTTTTGAAGTGTGACGGTTTGCTTATACGTTTTCGACTGAAATTTGGGTTTATTTGCATTCGATTGAGCCGAGAAACGTTGATTTATATCTTTCAAATACTTGACTTTATTGTACAGATTTTCGAAATTTAACTGACCATCTGCCTGCCATGCTCCCATGCTGGTTGCCACATTTCCAATTTCAGAACCACCCTGAATCGTGGCTGTACGGTTCCAGTTATAGGTTGAGTTGTACGATGCATTTGTTGTTACCCAATCTAATAATGGAATTTTATTAATCGGTAATGTCCACGAAGCGGAGAAAGCCTGTGAATATGTGTAAGGCGTACCAAGTTTACGAATACTTGACCAAACTGAATCACGCCAGGCTTCATAATACTGTTTACCAATTTCAGGAGTTAAATTCGGTTCGTCAATATTAGAATTCATAGCCGTTTGCAAGCTGAATCGAATGGCTTTGGATAAGTCGTATTTAATATCAAACTGCTTATTCCACATAAAGTCCTTACTGAATGTCAAATCAACCGCCTGATTGCTGGAAACATTCAACGAACCTGAATTCATATCCCTCAATTTTACCTGCGAATATTGCCGATTCATATTGGTTGTAAAATTCAATGAATTTGGTAGATAATAGAAATTGAAATCCTTAATAAGTTTAAAGACCGGACTGTCAAATGCTTTTACATTTTTGAAAGGTTCTACCGGTTGTGGATTGAACGAAAAATTATAATCGAGCGAGGCCCGTTCATTTTTATTCATATTTTGTTCAATATCAGGACTATGCTGATTCGTTTCGGTATAAGCATAAGAAACTGTCACATTTGCCGGATCGTAAAACTGCGGTGTTTTACTTTTGATATTTACTTTTGCACCAGAGATATTAAAGCTTTTCGAAGAATTTACTGTTTGCGAAAATTGAGTTATAGAATCTTTTTGTGATTGACTGACAGCATTAGTCAACGCATCAGAAAGCAATATATCCTGATCAAGCGGATTATATTTTGGAGAAACAGTTTCATTTGTATAAGAAAAATAAGCAGGAATTCTCAGCTTCGCTTGTTCAGGTAAAAAACGTCCTAATTCCATAGCTGTTGAAAAGTTCATTTGGTACAAATTATCTTTTCGTCTGTCCATTACATTACTTTCAAGACTTCCGTAACCGGCAGTCTCAACACGACCGGAAAGGTTAACAGTGCCAAGGTCAGACAATCCGATTGCCATATTTCCCATGGCAGCCCAACCGCCCGATTCGTCAAACTCAGACATGCGTAATTCATTTGCCCAGATTTCACCCGATTTCACAGCATTACCCACGTTACGAATACCAATCATAATATTCTGAACTTCAGAGATTGAAGGGTTACCGACAATTGAAATTTTATTCAATGGTTTGTTTTGATCGTAAACGATATACGGAATCAGATTTGACACATTTCCCGTTCTACTTTCACGGGCCTGATTTCTTTTTAATTTGGCACCAGTCAGTGTTTCAAACGAAAAATCGAACATATTTTCGGGATACCACACAATTGAACGATCTGGATGTTCGCTTCCATCGGCATACGACCCGATATAAACAACTCCTTCCGGTGTTAACCGAAGTGGAATTTCATATTCGTAGTAATTATTTACCATATCCGATCCCAACCGGATAAAACAGGTTAATTCATGATCGCCTAACTGATTAGGTCCAATAT
The DNA here is from genome assembly GCA_038329115.1 of Bacteroidales bacterium. GTDB lineage: Bacteria > Bacteroidota > Bacteroidia > Bacteroidales > Paludibacteraceae > Paludibacter. The sequence continues at coordinate 4,421 of JBBQMQ010000020.1, read as the reverse complement.
CTTCCAGCAATTTTTCGGCATGAACAAACATTTGTAACCGTTTGTACTGGCGCATATCGTATGAAGTATTTTTATAAACACCAAGAGCATCTCCCGGCGACAAATCATTCACTTTCAGCACCATAGCTTGCTCGTTTTGTTGCAATAAAGCAGGCTGACTAGGATCCGTTTCGCGCGACACTCCCGGAGGTAAAATGTAATTAACAGGGGTTTTACTTGAATTTTCTTCAATATTTACAGCTTGTACATCAAGAGTTCCTTTTGTAGTTGGCAATAAATTACTCGTATACAACGGTTTATTAAAGCCACGCCATTCACCACGCACTAAGTCAAGTGTTGCAAGTCGTAAAGTTTTTGCTTTTTCAAAATTTGTAAGAAACATTCGAATAAAACGAATGGATTTAAAATTGCGGATACTACCGACTTTTTCACCATCGCGGATTGGAATTTTAAACTGATACCAGGTTACCGGATCAATATTTCCATTTGGAAGAGTAACATTGGAAGTAATACTATTGGTAATATAATTTTGACCAACCTTCATATTATCAGGTTTTATCTGGACATGATACTGATAATATTTTTCGTATTCATTCAACGTATTATCATTATTAATATCTTCGTTATCAGGCAATGAAGTAGCGGAAGTTCCAAAAGTTTCGGTCACATTACTTGCATCCGGTGAATTTCCTTCAGTTCCGTTATAGTGTTTGTAACGGGTCATTATATCCAGTTTTCCATCATCAAAATCTTTCCCGCGATAAAAATGATAATTATCTCCGGCCGGGTCATTGAGTGGTGAAAACGGATCAGCTTTCAGTTTCTGAGTTGCATCAGGAGTCAGCTTTGCTTCCAATTTTTGAACATACTCCTGATAGGTAGGATACGTAAATTCGTTTGTGCTTGACAGTCCATCCAATCCAACATCCTGATTTTTTCGTGAACCGGGGTTATTATCAAAAGCATTTACAGTGGACTGAGTTTTAGGAACTCGTCCCCAAACCGTTGTATCAGTTTTACTTATATCACCATCAAATGGTAATCCGTTTTCAAAGAATTTTTTACCATCTTTCAGAATATCTTCACTTATATCACCCAGATTAAAATACAAATCGCCACCTTTATCGGTTGCTGTTTTATCCGTAATAAACGGATCCATCATCCAGAATTCAATATATTCAATATTGGCCGTTTCGAAATCGGTTGCATCCAGTTTACGCATTATTCCACCCCAGCGTTTAGTCGGACTGGCAAGTGTTCCATCGGGATTTATACCAGACGAATATTGTGTCGGGTTTACATCCATATTATAAGGACCCCGCTCGGTTGGGTAATAGGACAAATTCATAACCGTAAGACTCGGTGATTTTGTAGGGTCAATTTGTCTGTCGGGAAATAGTTCTTGTTGATTGACAACACGGGTTAAATGATTCGATAATGCTTCTTTATCATTCCTGATATAATTCGGATTTGCTGTATTGGTTCCATTAAACAACGGATCGACATAATACCACGACAGCAAAGCTCTGTTTTTTCCAGAATCAAAATTATCGCTCAATGCTGCTTCTTTAAAATATGGAGTTGAAGACGAAGCTGGGTTATAAGGTGTGCTTGCCAGATACCAGTTGACAGGGTAATGGATATCAATTGTGGTTTGCGTCGATTCAAAATCATCAATATAGGCCAGACCTGAGGAACTTACAACTTTAGAGTGACCCGGAATCAATTGGGCATATTCGGCATTCACTGCAATAGTTGAAGGCTTTGTGGCATTTACAAACGGAATTTTATCAAGTAAGTTTGTAATCCATTGCGATTCCGTTCGCCATGAAGTATTCAAACCCCAAATTGTATTCGAAATTGGTTCACTTCCGGTATTTACTTTGGTGGTGAGCGGCATTTCCGAAAGATGCATCATCGTTGCACCAAGGCTAAAATCCTTATTGAATTTATATTCTAAATGAGTTCCAACCAATGATTTACGCTGCATGCTGAACATGGATTGATTTTCAAGTTTTACATCAATCTTTGTTCCCGAAGCAATCAATGACTGATTCAGAATGGTAACAGTTCCCATGGTATAGTCTACCGTATAATCCACATTTTCAATCAATGTAGCACCACCCGCCGTAACAGAAACCGAACCTCGTGGCACATTCATGGCATTCAACCGTATTTCGGAAGCAGAAGATGAGCCCTTGTATTCTCCAACCAGTCTGAATTTATTTTTTTCACTGAATTCCTGTGCAACAATTAGTGTGGAATCATATAATTCCTGATAAACGTATTTCTTAGAGATAGCATCGTTTTTAATTTGCAGTTTCAAAAAATTGCCAAATGGTTCCAACACAGGAAAAATAATACGTCCCGAATTGGCTAAAACAGTATATCCTTCCACAAAATCAAATCTACCATCCGGATTTGGCGCATTTTTTGTATCCAACCGGTCCAGATTCATCACTCTCAGCAAAAGTTCATTTTTGATTGCACCCTCTGTAATATATTGCAAATCAGTACCAATTGAATCATTCCGATAAACAATATTCAGTTTAAAATTATCAGCCTGAATATCGGTTGCACCCAGATTATAAACGTTTTTCAACATCAATTTCCAGGTTTTGAGTTGAGGTGATTGCGCTGTACTTTTCAACAACTTAATCACTAATGCCTGCGGCGCTGTGACCGGGTCAGTCGAAAACTCACCCACCTGATAAACCTGACCATTATAGGTATATTCATAAGCAACACCCAATACTTCATCCGGATTTAACGTATTTCTAAGCGAAATGATCCCAAGCGTATTATTCACTTCATATTCTGAAGGATCCAGTTTGCGTGCGCTTTCAATTTTTTCGTAATCTTCACCTCCGTTTATACCTGTACTGGTCGGATAAGCTGTAGTCAAAACTGAATTTGCTTGTTGTATATCCCGAATTTCAGGAAGCCCGATAATTTCTTTGTAAAGTGTGTTAGCATTATTTTGAGGTAATTTTGTTGCTGATACTACATTCCAATGAATATTGTCAATACTATCAGTTTCACCCAAATCCATAAAGGCCAGAATATTCCTTGCCTGATCATAATTTCCACGTTTATTGGTAACCCAGGCTTCTACGCGGTTAATAGTTACGCCCGAAGAAATATAAGGAAGTTTACTCATCGAAGTTTCGTAATGATTGCGAAAATAATGAGCCAGAAAGAAATGACGATTTTCGTCGTAATTATCTATATTTACTTCAAATTTAGTGGTTTGGGCGCCACCTTTTGAACTTACGGTTTGTGTTTGCGAATTTTGCTGGGTAGCAATAGCCATTACATTCAGTTTTCCGAACTGCAATTCGGTTTTAATCCCAAACAAAGCTGTACTACCTGTTATTAACGAACTGTTGAGTGGCATACTCACATTTCCGGCTTCAATATTCTTGATAATATCGTCTTCTTTCCCTTTGTAAGCCAGCTTCACCATTTTCTGATCAAAATCAAAACTGGATTCGGTGTTGTAATTCAATCCGAAATTAACTTTATCACCAACATTTCCGGTAACATTAAGTTGTATTTTTTCATCAAAATCAAAGATAGTTGATTTTCGCATTCGTTCCGTTAATGCCGGATTATCAAGCTTATTGCTTTTAAATCCGAAAATCAACTCGGCCGAACCCGAAGTTTTAATCTGCACTCCACCGGGACCGAAAACTTTATCAGCCGGCCCGATATTGAATTTCATATCCGAAATAGAAAACTTATCCTCATTATTTACAGCCGATTTCTTGTTTTTTTCCTTCCAGTATTTTTGAATATCTTGTTTTGCCGAATAATTGCGGTATTCCTGTTCGGTCATTAAAAATGGAGTGGCAATTTCGTTTTCGCCTACAAAAGTCCTCAACACATAATTACCTGTTTTAGTATCATATTCCACCACCGACTTTACATTATCTGGCTTCGGAGCATCCATGGGCAATTTGGTGCTCAGTTCATCGTATGTATCCTGTGTGAATTTTTTTATGGGGAATTTTGGTTTTACTTGTTTCGAAGTGTCTGCCGGAGTTATTTTAGGTTCAGGGGATTGAGTTTCGAAAGCATAATGCTCTGAAGCACTTACAAAAGCGTAAGCCCAACTAAAAATTACGCAACATAAAAGTATGATAGGAAATGTCTTTTTTGAGAATATCATAAATATTAAAAAGTAATGCACAAATTTTAATGCACAATTCATAATTAATCAATACAGATAACTGTTAACTGTTCACTGCTAACTGAAATCACATCATTTTAAGTGCCAATTTGATCAATTGTTCCACTTTCAATCCGGGTTGTTCTTTTATAATCCGTTCTACGGTTTTTTGCGAAGCTGCAGCAGCAAAACCGAGCATAACAAGTGCAGAGATAGCTTCTTCTTTCTGTTCGGAATGCTGATTCGTTAC
>JBBQMQ010000019.1:0-19951 GCA_038329115.1 Bacteroidales bacterium | reverse complement strand
ACTTCTATTGTTTTGCGATACCAACCAACTCCAAATATTGGCAGAGCTCCGGTGCGACCTGTCCTGAGTTTGGCTTCTTTATCGCCATCTTCTTTTACTTGTACCCATTGCATGTCCTGATTCAAATCGAAAGCTTTGTTTATTGCCCAGTCGTGTGGTACAGAAACTACTTCCCACTTTGAATCATCAAAGTTCACAGAGTAAGCATCATTGCATTCGCTCAAACTGAATTTCCAACCATTATCGAGTAAAACAGTTGTACGGGTATCAGTTTGTGAGAAGCAACAAACACGAAATAAAAGGAACATGGTAAATAATATGAAATGTCTTGTCATAATGCTATAAAACAATTAATTATAGTGATTTTACAGTTTTAAAAAAACAAATTATTGCTTGAATTAAAGATGTAAGCATTAAGCTCACCGGCAAAACAAATTGCAGAAAGGTGAAATACAAATTCCTAAAGTCATAAATAAATGCTTATTTTTCTATTTCAGAACATTCAGATCTGATAAGAAAAAAACGAAGGAAAGTAACTATATTTTAAGTGGATAACGACTTATTTCATACAGTGCACCATACTCGTTTCCAAATTTGGAATTGAATATTGACTTATTAATCAAATTACTAGCAGTTGACCCGAGAGTAGCCGTAACAATATAGGTTTGAGTAGAACCATCCAGCGCTGTAACGGTATAACTTTGGGCAGTTGTAAAATTATTCTGAGTAATGCCGCTTTCCTGTAGCTTCTTACCAATAGCTATCGATGTTAATATAGTTACGGTAAAGCTCGCTTTAAGCGCAGAAACATTCAAACCGGTTTGAGGTATTATAACCGAAACGGTATGGTCGGTTTCATTAATTTTTCCAAAAATAGTATCGCTTATCAAAGTCGGATTTACTGTTTTTAGAAAATAAAAGCTGAGAATCTTCTTCTCACTACTGATTGGAGCTTTTACCGGATCCTGGCAACTTGTGAATGAAGTCGAAAATGTCGCCAGAAGCATTATAACAGTTATGTAATTGAGGAATGATTTGATTTTTTTCATTATAGTAAATTATTTATTGGTATTTGGAATAAATTGATTTATTGGATTTTGACATCATTTGTAATATAGGCCACATCTCTGGGAAGCAGATTAATAGCAAACTTAAACATTGGTAGTAATCCTTTTGGATCGGTGATTCCAATGCCGATTTTATAGGTCCCTGATGCTAATGTTGCAGGAATTATAAACGATTCGGTGAATTTATAATTACCGGGTAACCAATCGTTTGGATTATTCACGCCATCCGTTGTAAACTTGATATTTCCTGTAGCATCATACAAGAATAACCTCAAAACGTATTTATCATAAATTTTGGCTACACCTTTATTCGTAATATCCAGATTGATACTGAAAGTAGAATCTTTTTTTGCCAGATTACTGTTTGAAATGCTGTTTAAAACAATTCGGGCTCCGGCAATTTTTGCCAGATTCTGAAGGATTGGCATTTTATCATCCGGAACAGTTCCTATATTGTCGTTGATAACTGATACATGATTATTAATCATAAAATTCACTGATGCCTCAAACGACCATCCTTTGGTAAGCATATCGCTGTAATTTGTCCACCATTCAAACACTACCGGTGCTTTTTTCCATTGATCTGCCATACCAATGGCGGCAGCATATCGAGTCGAGCCAGCCCATTGCTGTTCCAATGTTGGCGAACCAACTCCATCGCGTCTTAATCCTACTCCGAATGTCAACGCATAAGGCAACGTTTTATCATCATCAGTCATAAAAACCAGCTTTTTGGTTGGAAAGGCTGCCACATACATGTCCACAAACTTTTTTCGTACATCTACCGAAACCGATGGAGAATAATCGGTATGCCATTCGCCCCAGTTTCCGTAAGAACCAATATCAACAATATTCACCTGAGGAACATTACTGTATTTATCTCCCAATGCCTTCAAAAATTCAGCGTGACGTTTTAAAAAAATAGGGTCATCGTAAATAGGATCTATTCGGGGAATAAGAGCACCTCCTTGTGATGAATTTGGTATCGTTATCGTATATTGAGTTCCCCTGCATCCCTCGTCAAAAAGCCATTTTGGTGAACAATAATATCCCGGACTGTGTGAACTGCAACACATAATACGTAAACCGATAGAACCCCCATTTTTCACATCAAGATTTTTAATGGCATTATCAATTACCGTCCAGTCATAAACAGCTGGTTGAGGTTCAAGCTGTTCCCATTGCAACCGTAAATACGTGATGGTACTTGAAAAACGGGGACTACTCAGGAAGCCTTGTCCGGGATTTTGAACTATACCTTCTGCTTCTGTAAAGGTTTTTGTGACAATTTTTTGTGTAAATATCGGATCAGGTGTATTTACTGTCGTACACATTACCAGCAATGGTATGCAAAAAAAAGGTATCATTTTAAATGCTTTAATCATTCGTTTCATAAATCATTTTTTTACAAAATTGAAAATTAATTGTTGGTTCGGGCAATTTTTGAATTGCTATTCTTAAAAAATTAGTTTAGAACTAAACCGAATCAACGAAACAACACATTTTTCTTACTTCCAGCTGTCTGTTTGCCCTGTAACAGGAGCCTTCAAAACAGAGTATTGTGAAATCGGACAAAAATACATTTGTGGAGAAAATACCCGATCTTCAACTTTGAATCGGCTGGGAGTAAGTGTTGTTCCGCTTTTGATTATAGATATTCCATAAACCGGAGCATTAAAGAGTTCTACACCTCGGTTCCAGCGACGAACATCCCAAAATCGGTGTTCTTCAAAAGCAAATTCCACACGGCATTCATTTTGAATTCTTGCACGCATTTGTTCTTTTGTCCAGTTGAGTGACACATCCAGGTTTCCGGCAGTTCCCAAACTTCTTACTCTCACCTGACTTAACCGTTGATAAACCGACGCATCAGGTGTTCCCAAATACTCATTTTGGGCTTCGGCATAATTCAACAATGCTTCGGCATACCGATAAAGTATCCAAGCACGTGGCTTCATTGCAGTTCCAAGGTCAAGATTAATTTCAGGAAGAACAAATTTTTTCAGATAATAACCCGTTTTGGTATAATCAATTGTTTTATTCAGTCCATCCAATCCACCCACAAAAGTTTCAACTTTACGGGTTTTAAAAGTAACACCATTGTAAAGAACTGTTTGTGCAAGGCGTGGATCACGGTCTGTTGATGAATACATTTTTGCTTCGTGAGCCGTATTCGTAGGATCATAAGGCACATAAACACCATTTACCTTAATTTCAAAAGCATCAACCAGGTTCTGAGTCGGATTTGTGTGTCCCTGTCCTTTTGAATAGCCATTTGGCACATTACTGAACTCAATATCGTTGCGATTATAATACTTGCCCGGCATAATGATTTCTTTATCGAAAGGAGTAGAAAAAGGAGTTGCAAAATTTGCGTTCAACACATAAATATTTGAATTACTTTCACTTAAATCAATAACTGCTTTTGCTGCTTCAGCTGCCAAGCGCCATTTTTCCTTGTCATTGGAAGGATTATTCAATGGACTAGCTGCATAAAGTAATGTTCTGGATTTCAACATTAACGCAGCTCCTTTGGTTGCATGACCTTTTGAACCATCGGAGTAAACCATTGGAAGGACTGCTGCAGCCTGATCGCACCATTTTACTATGGAATCAACCACCACAGTATTAGGAGTGCGGGGAATGTCAAGTAAAGCTGTATCCGGGGCAAGAATGGATGTAACCATAGGTACATTTCCATACCGTTTTATCAATTCAAAATAGAATAATGCTTCCAGAAAAACTGTTTCTGCTTTTAATCGTTCACGTAATTGTGAATTTTCAGTTGGTTTTCCATTGGCATCCAACACAATATTATTTGTCACTGTCGACCTGTCAATATAACTGAAAAACAAGTAACATTTGCGGATTCCTTTGTATAAACGCGACCACTGATCATCGATTATTTTAGTTGGACTCCATGCACCATTGGTCATATTGTGAATATCGGACGAACCGCTTGATTCCATACCATCATCAGTAGCACAATCAAGCATGGCACTCCCAATAATATTATATGAAAAATCATTACGCGGCATGTAATTGTAAATACTGGTCTGTAAACCTGTCATTAAACTGGGGTCACGTAGAATCTGAGAATCAGACAACGTGTCGTCAAACTGTTTATCTAAAAGTGAATCGCATGAACTAAGCGCAATAATCACAGTTAGTAATAGATATTTTAATAATTTTATGGATTTCATATTCATTGAGTATTAAATAATAAGCATTAGAAACTAACCGAAGCCCCAAAACTAAGGATTCTTGTTTTACCATAACTCCAAATAGGTGCACCCGGATATTCAGGATCTCCTATTTTTGCCTCATCATACAGAAGCGCCAAATTGTAGCCGTTGCAGAATAACCGAATGTTTTCTAACTTAATAGCTTTCATCCATGCTTTTGGTAGTGAGTAACCAATTTCGATATTTTTTAACCGGATAAAGTCAGCTGCTTTGATATTTTGAGTCGAGTTTTGAGTATTATTTGTGGAAACGGCGGTCAATAAACGTGGATAAACGGCAGTGCTTCTTGTATCAATAAGATCTCCATTTTGATCGGTATAGTTAGCCCAACGTTGGTATGCTCCTGTTGCTAATTTGCCTCCATTTGGAATGGCATTGCTAAATTCAGCCGGAACATAAACTTCACGGTTAAACAATCCAACAAATTGAACTCCAAGATCAAATCCTTTGAATGACAGTTTGAAATTTGCCGATGTAAACAAGTTTGGAATGCCGGTGCCACCAAGTCGGGTTCTGTCATTGGCATCAATAATACCGTCATTATTTAAGTCTGCATATTTTACATCGCCGGGACCATACTTTCCAAATTTCTGAACCGGGCTGTTAGTCACATCGGTTGCATCATAAAAGAAACCTAAACTTTTCAAACCCCATTCGCCAAAGCTGGGTTTACCGATAGCTTGTTGATTTGAAAATAATCCGTTTACTTCTCCATTTTCAATGACCTTATTATCCGAAAATGTTGCATTCAATTCGACATTTAACTTGAAATCACCGATTTTTTCATTCACACCTAATATTGCTTCAAAACCTCTGGAGCTTACTTTACCCATGTTAGTGTAAGATAATGTAGAACCAAAAATATCGGGTAATTTATTCATTGGCGTTGCCAACATATCAAAGCGATTATCAGTATAATAATCAAACGAGAAATATACTTTTTTGAATAATCCACCATCAATACCTATATTAAACTGTTTGGACTTTTCCCAGGTAAAAAATGGATTTCCTGCTTGAGATTCTATTGTGCCACTAACTGATGAATAGGTAGTTCCAAAAGGATAGCCTTCACCTGTAGTATACTGAGTTTGATAAAGATATCGCTGTGTGGTAACCTGACCATTATTCCCGACCAAACCATACGAAGCGCGTATCTTTAATGCCGTCAGAACAGAACTTTCTGTCAAAAATGCTTCTTTATGAGCATCCCATGCGCCCGAAACGGAATAGAAAAGTCCATAACGGCTACCTGGAGCATAATTGTCATTACCTGAATAAGAAAGTGTTCCACCTAGAAAATAACGATTTAAAAAACCATAATTTGCTGTTGCTCCATAATTCAAATTGGTGTAAGGAGAATATCTTGGAATTGATTTCTGGTCTAAATAGCTCATTAATTTTGCCTGAATACTATGATTCCCAAAAGTCCGGTCATAATTAATCGAAGCCCAAAGCGATGTACTGTAATTCATATCATTGCTCAAATCAGTTCCGTCGCTCAACGGTTTATCCAACCCGTATTTTGTTTCTACCAAAAATTGGTCAACACTATAAACAGCAAATTCTTGTTTTTTCTGATAACCGTACGTATTAAAACCATTGTAGGCTGCCGATAATGTGGCTGTTAGTCCCTGAGTGATAAAATCAAGTTGTTGATTTGCTTCCAGCATAGCTTGCATATTCCGGTTGTTCACTTCCTGATAACCTGAACGTGACATTAACCCAACCGGATTATTGAATTTAGTAGAAGTACCGCCTAAATTGCCAGTAGGAGTAAAAATCGGGTATGAATTTGGAAGCTCATGCATGATGGTACTCCAAATCGTTGAATTTCCAACATAAGGCGATTTATTCCGGGTAATCTGTCCCGATAAATTGAATAAAACATTCAGGCGTTTATTGATTTGAACGTCCAGATTTGTTCGCATATTATACCTTGTAGAACTGGCATTGGTCGAATATTTGGGGTCATCAACCGCATAGTTGTAAAAGCCCTGTTGATCCATTATTCCTAACACAATATTGTACTTGGCAAAATTACTTCCTCCCGAAATGCTTAATGAGTAGCGTTGAATGGGTGCTGATGGTTTCAAAAATTGGTTAATATAATCCACGCTCGGATTGGTATAGATATTATTCCCAGTCTGATCCTTGTATTTATCCAATGTTGCATCGTCGTAAAATGGAGTTGTAGCTCCTTCGTTGAACTTAGCTTCATTAAATAACTTGCCATATTCATATGAATTTAAAAATGTTGGTAAACCGACCAATTCCTGAAAACCAGTTTGAGCATCCAGTTTTATAGACATTTTACCTGTTTTTCCTCGTTTTGTGGTTACTAAAATTACTCCGTTTGCTCCCCTTTGTCCGTAAATAGCTGTCGAAGCTGCATCTTTAAGTACTTTAATAGATTCAATTTCATTCGGGTCTAAAAAACTATAATCGCCCGGAGCATTATCAATCAGAATTAAAGGTTGTGATGCACCTCCTGATAAGGTACGATAACCGCGTAACCAAAGATTACTGCCATCTGATCCCGGGACTCCACCCATTTGTTGAGCAGACAATCCGGTAAGTAATCCACCCAACCCATTGCTTAAATTGTCAGTGGCATGAGTTTGTAATTCATTTCCTCCTATCACCGAAATGGCTGCAGTATTTGTTTTTATATTATAACCAATTGTAGCTATAGTATCAGCCGATGTCTTAGGGTTGTTGGTTTGTCCAAAAACACTCAAAGGTGCAGTGAAAAGTACGATAAACCCTAAGGATATCAAGATATTATGTGTTGCTTTTATATTTTTTGTTTTCATCATCATAAAATGTTGTTTTTTATGGTAGTGTGATTTGATTTTCATTTAATTATTTGCTGTAAGAAATAATCTTAATTTCTCATAATATCCTGCCAACCCGGATTCTGAATCAAATTTGGATTTCTCTGAACTTCCTCTATATTAATCGGATAGAGTATATATTGATCTGGATTATCATAATGTTTTCTCAGAGGTCCAACTGTTTGTGAAAAATCATACACAAAAGTTCCATCCAAATTTTTGGTACACATGACTTTATGTAAATCACGTGCCAACACGTCACCAATTCCCCATCTGCGAACATCAAAAAACCGTTGGTCTTCAATACAAAGTTCTACCGAACGTTCATTTCTGAGTTTTACATCAAAATCAGCTTTAGAAATAGAACCTGGCAAATCGGTGATTCCGGCACGTTCACGCACCTGATTGATTGCCCATAAAGCTGTTTTCGTACTACCATCGGCAGATGAGTTTGGACCGCCAGCCTGATTTTGAGCCTCGGCATACATTAATAAAATATCTGCGTAGCGTAGAAATATCCAGTTTAATAACGGATTACCCTTTCTGGCAACTCCATTTACTGTTCCCACAAGAACATTTTCATCCCAGTATTTTGTAAAGCAATAACCTGTATAAAAGTAAGATGCTAAACTACCCACTGTTTGATAACCCAGATTCCCACCGGTAAAGTATTCGCAGGTAATGCCTTGCCAACTCGCACCATTGTAAATCATTGATTGATTAAACCTTGGGTCACGTCTGTTTTTGTTATACATATTGGTCATGTGATCGGAATTATTCCGGTCGAAATTTACATATTGCCCAGATGAAGGATCTTTAATTTCATAACAATCTACAAATTCCTGTGTAGGTTGGAAATTTCCATACGTCAAGCCACCCAGGAAATTCGGCACCCACATATATAAATCCCACATGTTTTTTGGTGCTGTATTCTGACAGTAAATCACTTCAGAGTTAAATGATTTAAGAAAAACATCGCGGTAGTTTGGCATCAAACTATACACGTTTAAATTAATAACATCTAAAGCCGCTTTTGCTGCATCTGACCATTGAATATTTGACCCGCGCGATGACCAATATTGACTTGCTCCCCAAATTAAAGCCCTTGCTTTCAACCCCATAGCGGCTCCTTTTGTTACACGTCCCAGCCATTGGTCTGATGAAACTGTAATATCCATTAATGCAGCTCCTTTGTTACAATCCGATACAATCGAATCAATACAAACTGTAATATTTTGTCGTGGGGGACGTTGATCATCACTGGCCTGTATAACTTTGTAAACCAGTGGAACTCCACCCCAACGTTTTACTAACTCAAAATAATGATGAGCCCTCAAAAAATAGGCCTCTCCCACCATAGTTTTCATTTCCAAACTATCCGCATCGGTTGTTAAGGGTGTCTTTTTATAATTCTCCAGAAAAATATTGATGGCACGAATAGATTGATAAGAGAATCGCCATTTGCGAGCCACTTCAAATGCATTTCCCCAATTCGCATTTTCGCCACGCGTCATCCAGCCACCGCTAATCATTTCAAAAGTACTGTTGTCATTTTTCGATCCCATGCAATAATCATCCATGTTTGAAACCAAATCATAACCCCAACTGTCTGTAAAATCGCCATTTACAAACGATTGAAAACCACCGCGAAGTGTTTGGTACAATCGAAGTTGATATTGACGGGTTAACACTAAATCACTGAAAACTTGTTGTTCATTGAGTGCAGAAGTAGGTGCTCTGTCCAGAAAATCTTCATTACAAGATGTAATAAGTGTGGCAAAAATGAACGGGATTAACCACTTTATGTTTTTTATAGTATTCATCGAAGTTAATTTTTAAAATGTTATATTAAAACCGCAGTTTATAACTCTCATTTGAGGGTAAAATGTTCCATCGCCAGAACCAGCCTCAGGATCTAGATATTTTAAATGATCCATTAAAATAGCCAGATTTACTCCGTTTGTATAAACTCGTGCCGAACTGATTCCAATTGATTTTATCAATGATTTTGGCAAAGAATATCCAATTTCAACATTTTTCAATTTTAAGTATCCACCATCATATACATTTCCTAATGGACCAAACGAAGTCACACCATTGTTGATTGATCCGCCACTTCCTGCATTGGAGTGCAAGGTCGGGTAGGTAGCATTTGCATTTTGCTCAGCCGTTAAAAATGGATTCCATCTGCCAACTTCATTATTGTTCTGACCTTTCCAGAATGTCAGTGACACATGATCCACACCTTGTAGCAAAACACTGAAATCAAATCCCTTAATGTTTCCACCAAATGAAAAACCATACGAAATTTCGGGAATATTGCTATAACCTGAAGCAAATCGGTCAAGAGTGTTAATTATGCCATCCCCATTGTAATCACGGTATTTGCGGTCACCAATAGTAGGTACACCAAGTGCTGCCTGTGATGGCGAGCTTGCAATATCAGCAGCTGATTGAAAGAGGCCAATACACTCATAAATAATTGGTTGTCCTATTGGCTTCCCTTCTTGTCGTTGCCATGAAGCTATAGAAGTTGGTTCATCAATAGAAATGATTTTATTTCGTGCAAATGTGTAATTTCCTTTCACAAAATAATTAAATTCGCCTATTTTGTTTCGGTGAGTTAATTCTATTTCAAATCCATGATTATTGGTTATTCCTTTGTTTGCAGCAGGTAATTGAGCACCACCTGTTTTAGGAACTGTATTTGATTGTGAAATTAAAATGTCAGTGCGATCCTCGTTGAAGACATCCATAACTAATCCAAGTTTTGAATTAAAGAAATTCGCTTCAACTCCGATATTTGATTTTTTAGCACGTTCCCAGGTTACATCATTGTTGCCAATACGGCCTTCCATGATTCCGTTCCACAACAAATAATTAGTTCCAAACCTGTAATATCCGCTTTGTGCATAATCGTTATAGTACAAGAATCGTTGTTCAGCGCCACCGATATATAATTTGTCATTTCCAACTTCACCATACGAACCACGAACTTTCAGAAATGAAATGAAATCAAGTTTTTTCAAAAATTTTTCTTCGGAAACAACCCAACCCAATGAAACTGCAGGGAAAAATCCAAATCGCTTACCCGGTGCAAAGTTTTCTGAACCATTGTAACCTATATTTACTTCGCCTAAATATTTTTTATCATAACTATATGTGGTTCTTCCAACAAGACCCTGATAAACATAAGGCGTGTTGGCTCCATTCCTGTATTCTTGCTGGTTATACAATACCAAACCAGTCACATTATGTTTGCCAAATGTTCTGTTATAATCCAACCCAAACTCTTCATATTGTTTATTGGTGTTCCAGTAAGTATTACTAGTGAAAGACAATGCAGATCCTTTTTTTGCTTGCTGATAAACTGCCTGATCAGTATTTGACCAATCACGTTTATAAGTATCGTAACCTTCCCAGTAAACAGCTGAATAGCTAAACTGACTGTCGAAACTTATATTTGCTCTGGCTTTCAAGCCTTTGGTGATGAAATCCAGATTGTATTTCAAAATAATTGAAGACTCAATATTACTTTTAGTCTGATTTTGAAATCCATTCTGAGTAAGCAAAGCAGCCGGATTATCCATGTTAGGAAGTTCGGCAAATCCAATTCCGGGGTAAGCTATAGGAGAGAGTAAACTGCTAATGCCATATAAGTACGAATATAGAGCTTGAGTGCTAACATTTGGAGAATTAATTTTTTCAACACGACCGGCTAAATTTAATGTTGCCGTAAAATCTTTGGTTACATTTACGTCCACATTCGACCGAAAGTTATATCGGTCAAATTTAAAATTACTGTCATAATTTTTTTGGCCAACATAATATTCAGAAGTCAGGTCTTTGAAATAACTTCCCTGACTAAGATAACCACCTGATATAAAGTATTTAATAGCCTTATTTCCACCGCTCACATTCAAATTGTATTGTTGCTGAGGAGCATTAGACTGGGTTAGATCTGAAAACCAATTATTATTTGGGTATAATAATTTTTCATCAGCTGTTGCAGTACCAAGAACCACCCGTGCAATAGTGGCTAATTGATTATTAGAATAGAATAATTTTCCGCTTCCGTCAGCGTTTTTGTTGTCGTTATAATATCCTTCCTGATATAATTCGGCAGTTAATTGAGCATCGCGAAATTTAGGTGAGCGGGTAGGATTCTGAAACCCCATTTGAGAAGAAAACTGTATTTTGGCAGGACCTTCAATACCACGTTTTGTCGTTACTAAAATAACACCGTTAGCACCTCTTACTCCATAAACAGCTGTGGCCGAAGCATCTTTTAGAATCGAAATAGTTTCTATTTCATTGGCATCCAGCTCGGTAAAACTCCGCTCTACTCCATCAACCAGAACAAGTGGAGTGGCTGCTGCTCCTTCCAAAGTAGATTTACCCCGAATGTATATCTCTGCGTCATCACGTCCCGGTTCGCCTTGACGTTGCATGGCTATAAGCCCCGGCAATCTTCCATTTAATGCGTTACTAATATTTGCAACCGGCGTCTGAATAATATCCGCAGCCTTAACAGATGAGATTGCGCCAACAACAGATTCTTTCTTTTGAAATCCGAATCCAACAACAACTACTTCATCAAGGCTCTTCATATTCTCTGTTAAAACTGCAACAATGTTTTGATTGTCACCAACTTCAATGTCGACAGCTTTAAAGCCTATGTATGAAATACTTAATGTAGTAGGATTGGAAATTTCTACTGAAAACCTGCCATTTACATCGCTGACTGTTCCAGTTTTAGCTCCTTTTTCAATAATAGAAGCACCAATAATGGTTTCGCCTTTTTCATCCAAAACCACACCCGATATACGTGTTATTTTGGGAATGGATTGGGTTTTATTGTTTGTGGATTTTTTTTTTAAAACAATATTTTTACCTTCAATATTGAATTCAACATTACTTCCGTCAAGAATTTTTGACAGAACATCTTCAACTTTGCTGTCTTTTACGCTGATTGTTACCAGCGTTTTCATGTCGACAACCTTTTCATCGAATACGAATAGATAATTGGTTTGCTTTTCAATCAAAGAAACGACATTCATCAAAGGAACATTTTTGAGATTGAATGTTATCGCTTTTTCAGTCGGAGTTTTAGCAAAAGCATTAAAAGTGAATAAAATTGAGAGAATTAAGAAACTTATTTTCTTGGAAATTGCAGGGATGCGGTCATTTTTGGAATAAATAGACCTCCCGCAAAGAAATATTTTCATATCTTTGTGATTAGAAAAAGTTAATACTGCATTTTTGATTATAGCAAAAGTCTTATTTGACTGTTTCTGATCGGCGGATATGGAGGTATTCGCCGATTTTCATTTGGGGGAGTTAAGTCGAATTGTGTTTTTTCATTGTGCGATTTTCTTTTAAGGTTATTATTGAATTACTTTTATAATATCACGATAGTATTATTTTCTTCAATCCGTTTATATTCAAAACCATTTGCTTTTTGTAATACCTTCATTACATGCTCTATACCTTCGATTTGTCTGAATTTTCCGGTACAATTTAATTTTCCTATTTCTTTATTCTGAATAATAATTTTAGTCTGATAATAGCTTTCCAACTTCTGAAATATTTCTTTTAATGGCTCATTTTTAAATACATAAATTCCTTTTCTCCAAAGGAAATCATCATCCGACTCAATACTGGTTTGCAGAAGTTTGCCATTTCGTATTTCTGCTCGTTCATTTGGTTTAAGCAACAAATTTTCAGAAGTTTGTAAATCTGAAACTTTTACTGAGCCTTTCAATAGTGACGTCTGAAAAATGGTAGAGTTGTTATAAGCCAACACATTGAATGTAGTACCCAATACTTTTATATCGCATCTGTTTGTTAACACATGAAAAGGACGTTCTGCATTGTGTGTAACTTCAAAAAACCCCTCGCCATCCAAGGTTACAGTTCTGTTACCAGCGTCAAAATTGGAAGGAAATTTGAATTTAGAATTTGAATTCAACGAAACTTTAGTTCCATCAGAAAGCGTCAGATTTACATGCTGACCTTGTGGAACCTCAATTGTCTGAATTGAAACTGCCATTGATTGTTGATTCGCTTTTTGAATAAACAAAGTAGTTGTAACAGCAATAGCTATAACGGCTGCTACTTTTGAGAATTCCCGCACAAATCGGATAGCAAATGACCGTTTTTGAGGTTGTAATTCACGTTTTGTAGATTCATCGGAAGTTTCGCTCCAGATTGCCGAATCGTACAGCCTGCGAAATTGCATAAATTGTTTGCGGTTCTCAGCGTTTGCTTCAATCCATTCTAATATATCAAGCTTTTCTTGCGGCAAAGCTTCTCCTTTTAAATATTTATTTACTAATTCCTGATTCATTTTTTTGTAATGGAGGATTAAATTTTATTGGTAATTATGATTGCTAATCGTGTCAATAAATTTGCCCTCTGAAATAAAGACAAACCATATTGAAATATCACTAGTGGAAAAAGAAATATTTTGATTAAAAGTATCGGTTATTGCTGAAATATGAAAAATTGAAAGCAATCTTATTCGATATTAAAATTGTCATATAAGGAAAAGCAGAGTGGGTAAGTAATCTTTTAATTGGACTCTAAGCACTTTAAGAGCCTTTGCAATATGATAATCAACGCCCTTTACTGTAATGCCAAAATATTGAGCTATTTCTTTGTTAGATTTATCATCCTGACGGCTCATATTAAAGATTAATCGTGTTTGTTTCGGAAGTGAAGCCATAGTTTGTTCGAAAAGATTTCTGACTTCTTGAGAAAACAACAAATCCGGGTTGCAAGATTCTAGGGTCGAAATTCGTAGGTCAATTTCGCGCTGAGAAGCATTTAATATGGATTCATGCACCTCCAATTTCATATGCTCGTGACGTAGATGGTTGAGAGATAGATTCTTAATTACCGTCAAAAGGTATGCCTGAGTATTAAGAACATCATCAGTAGAATTAAAATTTTCCCATAGCTTCACCATTGCCTCAGAAGCAAAATCATCTGCTATATCAACATTGTGTACATACGACTTTGCAAACAAGAAGCATTTGCGATAGTATGTGCCGTATATTTCGTTGAAAGCCTTGAGCTTGTCTTTCTCCATTGTAAATTTCAGAGTTTTATATCAATTACAAAACTTCCATTCTTTTAACCAGAAAATCAGTAATCAACAACAGAACGCAAATGTACAAGAATTTGAACAATTATCTAGTTAATTGAAATTTATATTTTTTCCTCTATTTAATGTACTTATTAATTAACCGTTGTTGAATATAGACAAACAAATCAGCATAATCACTAGTTTAATACTCCAAAAAACTGGACATGCGTAACGCCATTTGAAATCCAATTTTATAAATCTTATATGAAAGAATTTGAGTTATCAACCCATGAAACAATCAACGTACCATTTTTAACACTTATTCCCAGTACCATGCTAAACTTTATTGTTGATATAGTCAGGGCGTATGATGAGTTCAATTACATTTGTTTTGAATTAAATAACGTTGAAAAGGATGTTAAATCTGACACGAATTTGTCGTAATCATTTCCATCAAAATTTAAACTACCAAACTGATAATTAATTCATTGAATGTAAGGTGATTTGAATCAATTTTCTATGCCACAAAATACCAAGAAACAATTGACCCCAATCATAAATTGACCGAAAATTTAAAATAATTTTTTGTTGTACTATTTCGGCATGAGAGTTGATTTGTTAAATACAAAAACGCTAAATACTTTATTATAAGTACTTAGCGCTTTGCAATTGTTGTCTTACTAAGATTCGAACTTAGACAGGCAGATCCAGAAACTGCAGTGCTACCATTACACCATAAGACAATTTGTATTGAGTTTGTGCTGTCAAAATTACAAAAATATTTTGTAATGACAAATTTGATTTTAAAAAACAGGTTGAAATTCATTGCTGAATTTCAACCGTTGAGGTTTTGTTGTCTCACCAGAACACCAAAAGTATATATTTTATTTATTTTCTCTTTTCTCTTTTACGCAATAATTACTGTGTAAATCAGCACTTTAATTCAATGTTTTATCATTATTGATTAAGACAAATAAAAAGAAATAAGAAATTATTCTTACCATTATTCTTACCATTAAAATTTTTGATTATCTTTGCATTTGTGTTTAAACCAACCAATACAATACTACAATGGCAAAGATTAGTTTCTATCTGACCAACCCCAGCGCAAAAAACGAAACCCCGCTGTTTTGTTTTATCAATTACGGACTTTTTGAGAATGGTAAGAATAATGGTAAGAAAAAATATCTTCCATTAAAATACTACACCACTATTTCAATACACCCCGATTTATGGAGAAAAGACATAAACCGAGCAAAGGAATCAATCAAGTGGGCAAACCCTGAAACCTTTGACATTAGTGTTCAGGCAGTAAAAGAATCTGCTAAAAAGAACTATGATAAAATCAATTCAGATATTGAAAACTTTGAACGTACCGCAAAAGATTTATTAAATACTATTACCATTGATGGGATATTGCCCTCACATGATTTATTTCGTAATGAGTTAGATAAGATTTTTAAACCCTCAAAAGATAATTCTACAACCAGCGACATACCAAAAGAACTATTTCAGTTCATCGACTACCTGATTGAAACATCGCCAAACAAAGAATCTACTTTGAAAAGTTTTAAGGTTGTACGAAAAAATCTGTTTGACTATCAAAAGGCGAAAAACAAAAAACTTACCTTTCAAAACATTGATATTGACTTTTACAATTCATTTGTTGACTACCTTACTAAATTGCCGTTGGCTAAAAATACAGTAGGCACACGCATAAAGATATTAAAAACCTTTTTGAATCAGGCATACGACCAAAATATAACCGTAAATACTGACTACAAAAAGAAGTCATTCAAAAAACCGTCCGAGCCGACCGAATCAATCTATCTTACCGAAACGGAATTAATGCAGATGTACAACCTCGAGACATCGCCCGAATGTTTGGAAATGTTGAAAAAATATTTTAACACCGACAAACTTCCACTTCATTTAGCAAAAATCAGGGATATATTTTTGATAGGGTGCTACACAGGGTTGCGGTTTAGCGACCTATCCCGATTAAGTAAGGACAATATAACCGAGAATAACACCATCAAAATTAAGACCATCAAAACCAATCAATTTATTGTAGTTCCTATTCAACCGATAGTTAGACAGATATTTGAAAAGTACGAATACAAGTTGCCACACATACCATCGAATCAGCCGTTTAATAGATACTTAAAACAAGTGGCACAATTGGCACAAATAAACGAGAAAATAAATATCGAACACACAAAAGGCGGGTTTAGAGTATCGGAAACAACAGAAAAATATAACCTAGTAACCAGCCACACAGCCCGCAGGAGCGCAGCCACTAATATGTTTATGGCAGACGTGCCGAGTATTTCGATAATGAAAATTACAGGGCATAAAACAGAATCAGCATTTATGAAATATATAAAAATTAGTGCCGACGATAACGCCAACAAACTCAAATCACATAAATTTTTTAATAAAATGATAATCGCTAAATAATAGAGCTATGAATTACTTCAAAGATTATAACATAACAGATTTTTGTTATTTCTTAATTGGTTTAGGTGACGAAGAATTGAATTATGAATCAATATCTAAACTCGAAATGTACGATTTTTTGCAAGGTATAACAAATAATTTTGAATTGATAAGGTTTAATTATTGTATTGAAGATTTAAGAGAATCAGCGAGTGTTATTGAGTTTTATGAAAATATAGAAAACCCTGAACCAATGGTAATCAATATGGATACCGGTTATCCGGATGATAATGACTATCAAGCGATAATAACTAAGAGATATACTATATCAAATTTGATTGACAAACCCATATTTAACAAAAAAGAAAATTTACAGGAACGAATAAAAAGAATAGAAAACGGAATAGAAAAAGAAAACCATACATTTCTACTTTCTACATCAGCACCTCTTATTAAATTATTTGAGTTTTCAGATATTGCAGAGAATGAATACAAACGAGTTTGCGAAACCGCAACCCCTGAACCTGAACCAACATTAATCGGAATCAAACGCCCCGCCAATACACACAATCAACAATTTGCATTATTAGAATCGTTGGGAGTTATTGATTATTTGAAAAAAGAATATCCTACATTGCCGGGTATCAAAATGAGTGAGTTGATAGCTAATATCATAAACAAAGACGTACAAAATACCCGTACAATGTTATCAATGTCAGGAACAAAGAATCAGGAATCAAATTTGCCTAAAAATCAGAAAGTTATAAACGATATTTTGATTAAATCAGGTATCATTCAGAAAGACTAAATAAAATTGTAGCATACTACAACCATACTACAACTGATTAAATGTCAGTAAATTAAATTTCTTTCCATCTACTTTTGTTGCACACTTAAAAACAACAAAGTAAGATGGAACAAATTATTTTATCAGGAATCAGTTTTGACCAACTGCAAGACAGCATCAAAACCATTGTACAAAACGAAGTACAAAAAATCGTATCAGGGTTGCAACCCGCAGCCGAACCCGCCCCCGAGTTTATCACTCGAAAAGAAACAGCCCAAATTTTGGGTATTTCCTTACCAACTTTGAATAGTTGGACTTCTACCGGAATAATACCCGCCAAACGTATCGGCACCCGTGTACGGTACGCCCGAGCCGATGTGTTCAATTCTTTGAAACAAGTTGAAACCCTCAAATATAGGAGAGCCTAAACTATGAAGAAGAAGTGTTTAACCGCCAAAGTGAGCGTTTTTGTTCAGAATGAAACACGCCCCGACATTTACGATGTACATCCATTATCAGGCTCAAATTTGCCCTTTTCTTATTTTAGGTTGTCATTGCCTTACAGCCCCATTTTAATCAATCAGGGAGCTGTATATGTAGCCGAGAGCCACAAAAACAATGTGAAAGTATTATACACAGGTTTAAGACGATCGAAAGTAAATAATCTTTACGTTGGTGATGTATTCGACATGAATAAAAAGACCAGGAGTTTGATATTATTTCAGTTCAACCCGACCGAGAACAGCTACAAAGTTTATCTATTCGATGGCAAATATCCGAGAAACATAAACCCGATTATTAATGAAATCGCAGGGTTATGATAGACGGGTTTAAAAGTTGGAATGTGATAACCAACATAACAGACGATAGTCTAAATTATAACGGGTTGCGTTTTAAAGTCAATCAGTTTGGCGGGTTTGTGGTAAGTGGAAGTTTGCATAAATTCAGTAACGGAGGGAATCACAATGCAAATGATTATTTGTTTACTGACTTTTTAGATACATTGAATCAGTTACATACTGAATTGAATATAAACCCTGACATTACGCAAATAAACGGGTTTGAGTTTGGCGTTAATATAAAACTACCAACCAACCCCGAAACCGTTTTAAATCGACTTATATTATACAAAAGTAATTCAGGTGCTAACAACAGTAAGAGCTACAAGGAATTTAAGTTTAGTGATTATTCATTTAAGATATATGATAAATCAGCATTGACAAAAATAGAACCGTATCAATCAGGCGACATTCTACGAATAGAAGTCAATGTAAACAGTATGAAGTATTTTAAGAAAAAAGAAAGTAGTTTACATTGTAATTTATTATCTGATTTATTAGATGTTGCGGTTTGGGAACGATTAGAAAATATACTGATTAATTGTATTGGCGACTGTTTATTTATAGAACTGACTACAAAAGAAATAAATCAGTTGTCAGCAAAGGAACGGGAAAGATATTTGAGTTATATAAACCCCGCATATTGGAACGAATTACACCGCAACAGGCAAAAGTATTGCAGGGAAAAACAACGCTGTGTAAAGTTCCTGAATAAGCATAGTAACTCTACTTTAAAAACTGATTTAATAAATTTAGTGAGGGTAAAATGTAAGGAATTACGCAACGTTACTGAATCGGAAAAGTTATTTAAAATGTGGAACAAATTACCCGTTTTTAAAATCAATTTGGAACGGTCAAAATGTAACGAATTACCCATTAAGATAAATAAGGAATCCGTTACATCTACCCACGAACAACTAACCAGCTGTAAGGGTTGCGGTAATGTGATTGAAAACCCTCGAAAAGGGCAAATGTATTGCAGTGCAAAAGTTGTAGGATATAACGAAGCGCACCAGTGCCGGAACAACAACAGCAACCCACGAAACAACACAAAGAAATCAATCAGGCGGGTTTTATCTATTCCGTTGATGTTTGACTTATCGGAAACCATCGCACCGGAGAAACGAATGTATTTATAATATCTATAATCAATTGAAATGTATTAATAATATCAATATAATTAAAAACAAGAAAAATGAAAAAAGTAAAAGTATTTGAAAGTGAAGACAATTCTATCTCAATTTCAGCGTGTCAGCCATCTATTGATGGTCAAATACAGCCAATAGAATTATTGTTTGTGTTGAAACATTGTGAAGACGATGAATTTATTCTGACATTCAGAAAAGAAGAAGCTAAAAAGATACTCAAAGAGTTGAAACACGCTGTTAGAATTATAGATGAATTTAGTTGAATGTTGAAACTGTAATATGTAAATAGTATTTTTGTTTTTACAAAAAAATACAAAAGATTGTTTTTACATTCATATCATTGGATTAAACAATGGTATAAAGTCAAAAGGTACTGCCTTTGATAATTTTTTTTGAGGCAGCCCCGACCCCAATTTCTTTTTAGATACACATTTAAAATCATGTCCGCAGTCCCCACCTAAAAATATATAAATACCTAAAATACATATATTTAAGTGGGGAC
>JBBQMQ010000018.1:0-20100 GCA_038329115.1 Bacteroidales bacterium | reverse complement strand
GAATGAAGAATTCAACCTGCTGCAAGCCGCATTGAATATAGAAGATGGTGTGGAGAATCTACGCTACAACAAAGTAATTGTGGCCACCGATGCCGACGTGGACGGAATGCATATCCGCTTGTTACTGATCACTTTCTTCCTGCAGTTTTTCCCGGATTTAATCAAAAAAGGGCACGTTCATATTTTGCAAACACCATTATTTCGTGTTCGTAACAAAAAGGAAACTATGTATTGCTATTCAGAAGAAGAACGACTGACAGCAATGGCAAAAGTTGGTGCAAATCCTGAAATTACCAGATTTAAGGGGCTTGGCGAAATCTCACCGGATGAGTTCAAGCATTTTATCGGCAAAGACATTCGCCTCGATCAGGTTTCGCTGAAAAAAGAAGATGCCGTTTCCGATTTGCTGTCTTTTTACATGGGCAAAAACACACCCGAACGTCAAAATTTTATTATTGATAACCTGGTGGTGGAAGAAGACGTTTAGAGAATTTACTATTTATTCATTTACAATGTACAACTAAAAAAATCAAAATATTACTTATGTCACGAATCAAATCACTTTTCTTTCTATTGTTTTTATCCACTTGCCTGTTTGCTCAGGACTTTGAAGTTTCGCCGGTTCTAATGAGTTTTAATGCCGACCCGGGTGAAATCCAAAAAAAGGAAATCAATCTGATCAACCATTCTGGTAAGCCACAGAAATACAGTTTGAAACTGGCCGATTACGTGATGGACAAAGACGGAAACAAGAAAAACATTCCACTTGGAACCAGCAAGCGCTCATGTGCCGACTGGATTACGCTGAACCCTTCGTTTGTGGAATTAAACCCGAATCAGGCAGCAACTATCGAAGCATTGATGACCGTTCCGAAAGATGGGTATTCGGCTAAATGGTGTATGATTTACGTGGAGGTTGCAAAAGAGCAGTCACCTTTTGAAGCAGATAAAAGCCTAGCAACCGGTGTTCTTTTGGTTCCACGTATTGTGATTCTGGTAAAACAGTCACCCAAAAGCAACAACAATTATAAAGCCACCATTTCAAATCTCAAAGAATTGACCAAACCAGGCGATAAGGAAAGGAATTTTGAAGTAACTGTATCCAATATTGGTGAAAATATTATTGATGCCCATGTTAGTCTGGCACTTGCCAATATGGAAACTGCTACTGAAGAAAAATTCAATCCAGTAAAAGCAACTGTTTATCCGGATGCCTCCCGAACAATAAAGCTTATTTTACCAGCTAATTTAAAGAAAGGTAAATATGCTTTAGCAGCAATTCTGGATTACGGACATCGACAACCATTGGGTGGAACTCAACTTATGTTGGAAGTAAAATAGTTTGTAGTATATAGTTAGTAGTTTAAAGTAATTGGTTTTCAGCATGTTTAAAAGTTGCAGGATTTGTTTGTTCGCTTTATTGTTAGTTTCATTCGGTTCTTTGGCGCAGGAAAAGACTGTAAACACATGGTATGATGCTGACAAAACTCAGTTAAAGGAATCGTATCAGGTAATTCGTAATGAAAAGGACAGCCTTATAAAACATGGAAAATACACCATTTTGTATCCAAATAAAATGGTTTGGCAAGAAGGTCTTTTTGATCACAACAAACTTACTGGTTTGTGGATGGATTATTACGAAACTGGTGTTTTGAAACAGGAAATGCCATATCGAAATGGTTTGTTGAATGGTGTTTTAAATTATTACTATCCTTCAGGGAAAATCCAGCAACGAATTTCGTACAAAAACGATATGTTGAATGGGAAAGTTATCAACTACTCTGAGAATGATACGATTGAAGAAATTTCAAATTATACTAATAATGTCTTGAATGGCGAAGTGTTGGCATTTTATCAGGAAGGGAAACCACGGTTTGTCAGGAATTACATAAACGGTCTTGAAGAAGGTCCGGTTACTGCTTTCTTTGAAAACGGAAACATAAAAGAAAAATCATTTAAAAAGAATGGCCAATACGAAGGATTGTTTACCGATTACTATAAAGACCATGCTAATGCAGTAAGCAAAACCTGTTATTATAAAAACGGAAAACTGAATGGTACCCTGACCGGTTTCTATTCCAATGGAAATAAAAAATCAGATTGCATTTACGAAAATGATTATATTACAGGTATTTATACCGAATATTATGATTCTACAAAAAATTTTACAAAAGAAACGGGAACGTATAAAAACAACCTGAAAAATGGTATTTGGAAATCGTATTATAAATCAGGAGAGCTTTTTTCAACAGGGAAATATACCAATGATAAGTTGGACAGTATATGGAATATTTATTTTATAAACGGAAAACTGAAGCAAATTATAGAATTTGCAGATGGAAAGGCTGTTGGAGAATGTAAGCTTTATTACGAAACCGGAGAACTGAAAAACAAAGGAAATTACGAAAATGACTTTAAAACCGGAATCTGGCAAACTTTTTACACAACCGGTGAATTGATGTCGGAAATTAATTTCAAACTCGGCATACGGGAAGGAATAGCAAAAGGATATGATAAATCGGGTAAGCAGGTGGAATCCACAACTTATAAAAACGGAGAACAAATAAAATGAAAAAGATACAATTCCTTCACATACTTGGATTTATTTTGTTAATATCGGTTTCATGTGTTAGTACGGGACCAAAAGTCTACACTTCAATCGAAGGTTCGTGGCGATGTGAGGCTTTCAATTCACTTTCCGGTTCACATAGCACTTATATAGTAGAAATTGACCGAAAAAAAACGGATACCACCCAATATGTAATTACTTATTTTGAAAACACCAATTACCCAAATTTTGTTATTGCTCATTTAACCGGGAAGAATTTTACCATTGCTCAGCAACAAATTGGAGAAGCGCAACTATTCGTAAAATCAGGAACCGGAATCGTTTCTGACTTTACGCACATAGCTTTTAATTACACAATTTATGATGGAATAAATGAAATGCCGGTACAGGCCGTTTATACCCGTTAATTACTCTTCTTATTCTTTAGCAACGATTTGTCAATCTGTACAATATAACCGGATATTCCGTATCTGGCGATGTCACCTTTTGCCGCTTCCTGAGTTTCATAATTTCCGTAGTAATAAGTATAAACACCGTCTTTAAAGATGTACAATACTTCTTCTTTAAAGCCATATTTTGCATTATAATATGTCGGATCACGGAATTCATTAAGTGCATCAAGTTCAATGCTGAAAGGTTTATCTTTCTCATAAACGAAATTCTCTACAACAGGGTTTGGTGCGGTTTTATTAACCGTTTTCACACCCGTAATTGGATTTGTTCTAGCGACTTCTTTATTCGTCGAAGGAACTTTTACTTCAATTTTTTCAACAGGAGCTGCCCTTTTCAATAATTTCCTATCTACAGTAACTGCAAATCCGTTCAGTTTTAATTTTGCAATATCAGCTTTTGTCGAGCTCATAGCAGAGTATTCTCCTGTAAAATATTTGTAATATCCATCTTCTTCCAGGTAAACCACATCGGTTTTGAGATTGTATTTTTTCTGATAAAATGAAGGATCTCGATAAGTTTTTAATGCGTCAAGCTGAATTGTATAGGATTGTGGATATTCCGGCGGAACACCTTTTTTAAGCAGCTTTTTATCAATTTCAACAGGAAAACCCTGAATCTTTATTTTGGCAATATCAGCTTTTGCCATTTCTATAGATTGATATTCACCACTATAGTATTTAAACTCTCCATTTATATTAGTGTACAGAACTTCATTTTTTAGTTTGTATTTATCCTGATAATAAGCAGGGTCTTTAAAATTCTTCAGCACATCAAGTTGAATGGCAAAGGTTTTTGGTTCAACTTTTGGTTCAACTTTTGGTTCAGTTTTCGTTTCTGCTTTCGGCGGGGCTGCGGCCACAATTACAGGAGAATTTATCTTTTCTGATTTGTTCTTTTTATTTTCCACAACAATATCTTTCTTTAACTGAACCGGTTTTTCAGTAATTGGTTCTACTTGGGTTGTAGTCCCTGAATCAGCAGTCTCAGAATTCAACGAATTGAATTTGTAAATTTCACCGCCACCATCGAATTCGATTCCACGTTGTTTTTCAATAAAAGTAAAATCGAGATTTATAGTTTTATTTTTAGAAAACTGAACTTGTGTTTCGTTGGCATCAATAGAAAATTGATCACCAAACACATTGTTGATGTGAACAATATATTTATCGGCATACGGAACATTAATAATAAAAGATCCAAAATTATCGGTCAAAACAGAATAGGTTTCGCCTTTCATACCGGTACCTGTAATGCGGATTCCACCCAAATCAATTTTTCCTTCCGTGCTGTTTGGGTCCCGAATCAGGATAATTTTTCCTTTAATTTTGTAACTTTCAGCAAGTGGTACATATAAAGTACGGTCTTTGTCGCTGTAATATCCCTGTTCAGAGCCGTTCAGGAAATATAGACTTTGCAGATTCACCAATGGTTTGAAAGTTAGCTTATAATTATCTTTCGGTAAGTTTTCAAAATATATTTGTCCATTTACATCCGATAATAACTCGACTTCTGGAATTGTACTTTGTGACTTCGAGTTTGAACGGTCTTTTTGAATATTAACCAATACATTTGATACAGGTGATTCGTTATCAGTTTTAATTCTATTTCCATCCAAATCATTGAAAAATACGGATTTGAAATTGTAATATTTCTGGCGTGGTTGCTGAAAATTGAACGATTTGGTAATTCCGACAATTAAATTCAGGTCTTTTGTGCTGATTCTTCCTGTTAGTTCATCACTGCGAACATTTGAATACATAAATCCGCTCACGTACAACACCAACCCGTTTTTTAAAAACAAATCGGTTTTAATATTATAAGAAGTGTTTTCACGACCAGAAGGCATATAGTAGGCGTAATTGACATATGCACTCAGTTTCATTTTTCGGTTAAAAAAGTAATTTTCATACGACGGACGGAACTGAATGCTGCTTGAGACTTTTGGCTCGATGTCTATTTGAATGCTTCGATACAAATCACTTGCTGAACCACTTGAATAATACGCATTAACACGCCAGTTTGTGTCAAAATAATTCAGGCCAACCGTATAATAGATGTTCTTGTCAAGAGCATAATTAGTTCCTAACGGATCATTTGTATTATAATAGAACCTTAAATTGGTAACAGTTACATTAGGAGTAATCGACCTATATCCGTTCAGTTTGAAAGTTGCAGATCCCCAGACTCCGGGTTGATATGTTTTATATTCTGATTGATATCCGGAAACTGGGTTGAAAAATTGCCGCATGGAGCCGTTATAACTCGGTCCGAGCTGATACGTTATATTTCCCGCCGAAATGGATGATGTAAACCGAAGATAATCCGTGCTGTTGTAACTAACCGGATTGAAAAAGTTATACGGGTAATGAGTCGTTGCGTAGTATTGGCGATTCCCGTAAAGTGAAAAAACAATTTTATCAGAAAGTTGGTATTTACTGTCAAAATATAATTGCTGTGAACCTGAATTACGAATAAAATTATTTTGTGAACTGAATGCATTGAGTCGCAAATCAAATTTTTTGTACTTCAAAGAATAGTTTATTTTATAACTATATCCTATCACCGAAGTATCTCTTCCTGCTCCAACATTATAAAGTGATTGAGAGCCGAGAACCTGAAATGAAATGTTGTGATGTTTGAAAAAAGTAAAACCAGTTCCGAATAATGCCGAAGTAGCCGAATAGTTACCATTGGGATTGTCTTCGTGCGTTACTTCGGTATTAAAAGAAAAACCTTTTATCGAAGTGTAAAGTGCTATATATTCTCCAAGTGTTTGATTATATGTATTTTGGGTAAGCGCGTACGATATTTTGGTAATCGGTGAGAATTTATAAGTGCCGGATATTCCCCTTCCGTTTATTGGGTGCATGTATCCCCCATTAATGTTATATCCCAATTCAATATTGTTTCGATTATCAGTGTAACGAATTGAATAAAACAGTTGCTTATCGACATCCAGACTGAATTTATTAAAATATATATTTTGAATTCCAAGCATATATTCAAGCGCTCTGTTATTAGGATAGAGAATACTTCCGAAAACTCGCAAATTTGAGCGTGGCTGCTGGTTCGACATTAAATTAAAAACTTGATAATCAATGTTTAGCGGTGATGAATTCTGAATGCGCTGATTGTAATATGAACTATTCAGTCTCCGTATCATAATAGATGAGCTCTGTAGCATATTATCAGCAGATGCTATTGTGTTAACGGACGATTCTTTCCAGTTATTTTCAAAACGCATTTTTTCAGCATAACTTAAATTGTTTTGATACATAACGGTTTGGGTAATCGTAGTATCTTTAAAAGCCGGAAGTTTGATGAATTCGACATATTCATTGGTCGAAATTTTTGGAAATTGAAGCAGTTTTCCAATTTTGTAATCCAGCTTTATCAATTCATTGGTATTCCCTTTATTCCTTAATTTTATTTGAAAATCGGCGTTCGGGCTATTTTCAGTAAAATACAGTTTACTTTGATCTATGGAGAATTCCCACCTTGAAATAGTAGGTATAGTCAGGTAAGTATTGGTATTGTATTGGTGCTCGCGAGTTGCAAATGTTGCATTCAAAATGTAGGTAATTCCACCAATCGCATCTGCCACAGGAGAAATACGAACCGGAATCAGGGCAGTATCACCAGGATTAATATTTGTTTGTGTGAACGGGAATGAAATTATCTTCCAGTTTTCAGGTCCGTTGAAAGAGACTGCCCCACTGACTGGTTTTAATGAGTTGTTACAAATTCTGAAAACATTAAAGTATAATCCGGTTGCTTTAATACTATCATTTTGCTTTATAAATGTAACTGAAATGTCTTTTGAAATTGACTGGGCTTGACAATGCGAGGCAGGATAAAAGGAAATAAACAACCAACCAATCAATGTGATCAGGGAAACTCTAAAAGTATTTAAAGTATAATTGTTTACGAATGCCACTGTTTTTTAGGTTTAAAAAAAACAACTGTAGTTTCATCAGAATCCGGGTCCGGTAGGAACCAGTTCAAATTCAATTTCTACGTTGTAATAGTCGGGTTCTTCACCCATTAAAGAGCCGTTTCCACCACTGGCAGCTGGTTTGCCACATTCAAACGATACATTCAGTTGAAAGTTGGCCCAATCTAGATTAACCCACGAAGTATTGGTATAGGTAAATAAAGGAACCCAATCGGAAGTCAAATCCTGAAATTTGTACGTATAACCACTTCCAAGTCCCAACGCATTTTCAGCTTTAACCCGTATCCGGTTCAAAGGTAATGAATAAACATCGCCTTTTATATTGGATTGATTGTTGAAAGAACGGAAATTTAAAACAAATCCTTCGAGTGTATGACCCACTTTACTTGAGTCGGCAAGTGTTATTCCGAATTTTGTTCCCAAATTAATATCAATACCGTTTTTTATTTTGTCGAGGGTATTGAAATTAAGCGGGATGGAGCTTCCGTAAAGCACTGTCAATCTAGCCGAATTCCATTCCTGAGACATTCCTTTCTGAATATTGATGAAAATCAATACCAGAAAAAAAATTAATCTTAAGATTTGTTTCAGTGAATGCAACATTAGATTAATAAAGGGATTTATTTAAGTGATAAAAGATTGTCCAACACGTTGTGTGTTGATCAATCTTTAAAAAATAGATATATCAGGAAACTGACTACAACATAGTTGCAAGATCAAATAACACGTTTACCACGTATCTGTCCGCAGCAGGACTAGGATTTTGATCAATAATTTTTATTGCATTCATTGGATGAACTGCACCTTGTTCAGTAGTACCACAACGCCAGTTCAAGGTAAATGTATTGTCAGCAGCATCTCCTGCATTTGCAAAAGGTGAATCGTTGTCTTCAATCAAAACAACAGGATATTGTTGTAATGCTGTCACTTCGGTGGCATGGTCGGTAGGTAGGCTATATAAAGACGCAGTTGCTGTTGCATTTTTTAAAACATCACCTTTAGCTGCGAAAGTGTGAGTTAAACTGTTGTTTGTAATAGTAAAACCAACGTTATTCAATGCAAGTGTTAAACCAGGATTGTCGGTTCCAATGAAAGCTGCTTGTTCTGCACCATAAGTCAAAGCCCAACGGGTTGAAGAAGAAATACTAAAATCGGTTTTGTAGAACGATTCTGTACCATTTACACCACCAACCGGGTTTTGAGATGATGATGCTAATTGTGAAGATAACCCTTTTTTGTAATCATCAATACTGTTGAAAACAAATTCAATGTTTCCACCATTTGTAAGTGTCATGCGCAATACCTGATTCAGGTTTACTGCTACTGGAATTACATTTCTGTCTTTAACTGCCTGAGCAAAAAGGGTCATGCCACAAATCAGCATTACAGCTAATAAATTAATTTTTCTCATAATAAATACTTTTTTTTGAGTGTTGATAAATTAAAAAATATAAATAAAATTATAAAAGAGACAAATTTAGTAAAAAAAATTATGTGTATAAATATGCAATCTCTATTTGAACAAGTTCAATGATTTTGCTATTTAGAAAACTAAAATTATACACTGCAAAAATAGTTATTTTATTTAATTTGCAAAGTTTTTTAATGCCAAAATGTGTTTTTATTTGAGAATAATATTTTTCTTGTATTTATAGGCATTTCAGCGTTTTGTTTAGTGTTTAGACTACAGCATTTTAAATTAAAATTTAAGAAATTATCAAAAAAAAGAATCTTTTATTCATATGTAAATATTAACAGTATTTCTATTTAAATCAGACAAAGAAGCAACTTTATTTAACTTTACAGAAGCCTTTAGAGGCTAAATATTGCTATAATTTTATTACATAATTTTGAAATTTTCGGTTTTGTAACTACTTTTGATACTGAGTTTCTGGAAAAAACACCGAAAAATTCTACTTTTATAAGTGTTTTTGTTCATACATTCACATTTGCTCGTTCAACTATATGAATTATTTCTATGGAAAACTACTTTAATTCTGATATTACAGAAAACAAAAACGAATCGGAAAACGATATCGTTTTTATGAAACATGCTTTGAAAGAAGCGCAACTTGCCGGACAGCGTGACGAAGTGCCGATTGGTGCAGTCATTGTATGTCAGGGGAGAATTATAGCGCGGGGACATAACCTGACAGAAACATTAATTGACGTAACCGCTCATGCCGAAATGCAGGCAATTACGGCGGCAGCGCAGTTTTTGGGAGGAAAATATCTGACCGATTGTACACTTTTTGTTACTGTAGAACCATGTGTAATGTGCGCCGGAGCATTGGGGTGGTCACAAATCAGCAGGATTGTATATGGTGCTGCCGATGAAAAACGTGGTTTTAAACGATTTGCTCCAAACGCTCTTCATCCCAAAACGGAAGTTGTTTCGGGAGTGCTGGAAGAAGAATGCAGTAAACTGGTAAAGGAGTTTTTTAAAAAGAAGAGATAGACCCCTAAATCCCCCGAAATGGGGGACTTAAAGACCTATTCTCATAAATAAATATTATTACAAATAAAATAATACTAACTAAAAAGTCCCCTTTTTCGGGGGCAGATCAATTTAGGGGGCTTTAGTATTTTAAATTAATAACCACCAACTCCGATTGAGTTCCAATGCGGTATTGTGGCCCCCAAAGTCCCAGGCCGGACGAAACGTAATATTGTGTTTTCCCTTTTTTAAGATAACCGTAACCATGTTCGTACATATTTTTAAGAAACAGGTTTCCCGGGAAAAACTGACCGTTATGGGTATGACCCGAAATTTGCAAATCAATTCCGTTCATTTCTGCTTCATTCAAATGAAACGGTTGATGATCCATTAATATTTGAAGTTTGCTTTTATCAAGACCGGCTACAATATCTTTCAATGCCTTGCGCTTAGGATTGGTGCGATCTTCGCGACCCACAATGTAAAAACTGCCGTCAATCAAACTTACTTCGTCGCGTAGCACTTTTATACCGGCACTTCTCAAGTAATCAGCTGTAGCAGTGGGCGTCTCGGCATAATGCTCATGGTTCCCGTTGATTGCAAAAACGCCTTTCGTAGCTTTAATACTCCTCAGTTCTTCGTCCATGTGCTGATCAATTACCGGTTTCATCGAACGATCGGAAATATCACCAACCAGCAATACAATGTCGGGATGCTGGTCATTTATCATTTTTACATAAGTCTGAAGACGTTTTTTGTCAATTGATACGCCTAAGTGAATATCACTGGCGGCTACAATTTTCAGTGTCTTATGTTGAAGCGGTTTTTCCGATGTAAGATTTAATGTTACAATTGCGGGATGTTTAAATCTGATATTTCCGACAATTAAAACAATTCCGGTAACTCCGGCCGCCATAATAAATGCCCAAAGTCTGAAAGTTGCCATTCCGACAGGTGCGAAATGAATAAAATAGTTCGCCAAACGAACAAGATCAACTATCAGAAAACTCAGGAACATGTAAATAAACACGATTACATACGTGAAACCCACCAAACTTATAGCTTTACCAACTGCATGAGGCATTGAGCTTCCAAAAATCATTCCCACGAACATAGCCACGAATAGCACAATCATGCTAAAAAGGAATACCGGACGAATAGCAGAAACTGGTGGCAAAGCCTGCCATCCGCGCACAATTACATAACTGTTCATCGAAATCAAAATGGCAAAAGCAACGAGAAAGAAACTTATTTTCATATCCGAAATTTTTAAAATTGAAATTGTGAATTTAAACGTTCAAAGATAGATTTTGTTTTGCAAAAAAAACTTTTTATTGTATAAATTTTAATGACCGCCCCATTAAATATTTAGTAAATATTCGGCATTAATCTCTTTTTTTTGTATTTTTACAGCAAAAACAAAGTTAAACAATCTATGAAAAAGCGTTTGCTTATTTTAGTTTTACTTTCAACTTCATTTTTTACTTCGTCGGCTCAAAAAGTTGGTCTGGTTTTGAGTGGTGGAGGAGCTAAAGGCATCACGCATATTGGTGTTATTAAAGCACTGGAAGAAAACGGAATTCCGATTGATTGCATTGCCGGAACTTCGATGGGAGCTATCGTAGGTGGCATGTACGCCATGGGACTGACTCCCGACCAAATGGTTGCCATTCTCAAATCAGAAGATTTTAAACGTTGGTTGACAGGCGAAATAGAATCCAAATACAAATATTATTACCGCACCGAAGATCCAAAACCAAGTTTTGTTGAAATTCCATTCAAAATAAAAAGTCTTGATTCCCTCGAATTTAAACCAAATTTTTGGCCTACAAATATAGTTCCTCCTGTTCAGATGAATTATGCTTTTATTCCGCTCTGTGCAGGTGCTAACGCGGCGGCAGGTTGTAATTTCGACAGACTTTTTGTTCCGTTCCGATGCGTGGCTTCGGATATTTATAACAAGAAAGCAGTCACATTCCGACAAGGTGATTTGGGAGATGCTATCCGGGCATCGATGACCTTTCCATTCATGTTCAAACCCATTACAATCAACAAAAGGTTATTATTTGATGGCGGTATTTTCAACAATTTCCCGGCCGATGTCATGCGGTCGGATTTCAAACCCAATTTTACGATTGGAAGCGTGGTGGCTAATAATCCGAAAGACCCTGACGAAAGCGATATCGTGATGCAGATTGAAAACATGATTATGACCCGTACCGATTATACCATTCCGGCTTCGGATGGGGTTTTGTTGAAGTTTCAAACTCACAATATCAAAA
This sequence comes from Bacteroidales bacterium, assembly GCA_038329115.1. GTDB lineage: Bacteria > Bacteroidota > Bacteroidia > Bacteroidales > Paludibacteraceae > Paludibacter. The sequence continues at coordinate 8,404 of JBBQMQ010000018.1, read as the reverse complement.
TGTTTGATTTCTCAAAGGTGGATGAATTGGTTCGAATGGGGTACGATTCGACAATTGCTCATATTGCCGAAATTAAATTGCGGGTTTCGCGCCGTATGAATCCGGATACAATTGCTGCAAGACGAAAGATTTTTCTTGCTTCACTTCCGGAAATTAAGTTCCAACAAGTAGAAGTTACGGGTGTGGACAGCTTACAAAAGAAATATATCGAGCAGGTTTTTCATAACGATAACCGTGTTTTCACCCTGGAAGAATTTAAAGAAGGGTATTTCAAACTGGTATCGGACGAAAAGATCAAAGAAGTTATTCCACATGCTGTTTACGATTCTGCAACAGGTAATTTCAGGTTATCCCTGAAAGTAAAAGTAGAAGAAAGAATCAAGGTAGCATTAGGTGGAAACATATCATCGTCTACTACCAATCAGGCTTATTTCGGACTGACCTATCAAAATCTGACCGAATATGCACAAACTGCCACCTTAGATGCTCAGTTCGGACGAATGTACAACGGATTGGGAATAGGGAGCCGTATTGAAATGCCAACCCGTGAAAATCTGTATCTGAAATTGGCTGTTGTTTTTCATAAATTCGATTATTTCAACAGCAACGATGTATTTTACTCCAACTATCGGTTTTCTGATTTTACTCAAACCGAATTTTACAGCAAGTTAAGTGTAGGTTTTCCGCTTACAATGAAAGGACGGTTGGAGTTTGGTATTGGTTATGGCACACTGACCGATAATTATTATCCCGATCAAAGCAATCTCTCTTCTGACATAAAAGAGGATAAAAGCATGTTTTCGCTCGGAAGCGTCTATGGCCGGATTGAAAGTTATACAGAAGATAACTTTATGTATCCTGCCATCGGTCACAATTACAGCACTTCGCTGCAACTTATTGGTGGGGAAGAAAATTTTAAATCCATCACAAAACCCGAAACAAATTTTGGGGACCGAATGAGTTTGTGGTTGCAATACAAAGCAAAACTGGATCAGTATTTCCCGTTAAATTCAAAATTCACGCTGGGTGCGTTTGGAGAACTGGCGCTTTCCAACCGGAATTTGATGAATAATTTTACCGTGAGCCAGATTGAAGCACCGGCTTTCCATCCGACGCCGCATAGCAAAACGGTTTTCAATGGGGCATTTTCTGCGAATCAATACATGGCTTTGGGCGTTAAACCTATTTACAATCTTACCAAACAATTGCATGTACGAGGTGAAGCTTATTGGTTTTTGCCTTATCAAAGCATTAACCGGGCAGCCGACAACACGGCTTATTATTCCCCGCCTTTTTCCTCTTCGGAATTTATGGCTGAAACTTCGCTGGTTTTCAATTTCAAAATTGCCTCCGCGGCCATGTTTGTCAATTACTACAGTTCCGCAGCCAGTCAGTGGAATTTTGGTGTGAATATTGGTTTTCTGCTGTTTAATTCCAAATTTTTAGAGTAAAGAAACGATGCTGAAAACATTTAATAATCACTTCATTTGAAAACCCTGATTGAATATCCGTCCTTTTTTCGTGTATTTCTGTATCAACTTATTAAATTATATTTACACTGTAAATCTCTGTAGTTTTTATATTGATAAAACAAGTATTTTTTTGTACTTTTGTATCCCATAATTAAACGTAAAAACGCAATATGGAAAAGAAGCAAATTAAAAGAGCCTTAGTGTCTGTTTATCATAAAGATAATCTGGATGTCATCATACAAAAACTTCATGCCGAAGGTGTGGAATTTATCTCCACAGGAGGCACACAATCTTTTATCGAGTCGCTTAATATTCCATGTAGTGCTGTTGAAGATTTGACCGGTTATCCTTCTATCCTGGGAGGAAGAGTAAAAACGTTACACCCAAAGGTATTTGGTGGTATTCTGAACCGCCGCGACAATGAACTTGATAAAGACCAGATAGCTGAATACGAAATTCCCGAAATTGACCTGGTTATCGTTGATTTATATCCGTTTGAAGCCACCGTGGCTGCCGGAGCTGACGAACCAACCACCATCGAAAAAATTGATATCGGCGGCATTTCACTCATCCGTGCTGCAGCCAAAAACTACAAAGATGTGGTGATTGTAGCCTCACAAGATCAATACGAACCCTTATTCGAAATTATCTCGGCAAACGGCGCGCAAACAACACTTGAAGATCGCCGTTGGTTTGCGAAAGAAGCTTTTGCAGTTTCGTCGCACTACGATTCGGCCATATTCAACTACTTTGACGGACAGGAAAAATCAGCATTTCGTCACAGCGAAAACGAATCGAAAATACTTCGTTACGGCGAAAACCCTCACCAGCAAGGTGTTTTCTTTGGCAAATTCGAAGATTTGTTCGAACAATTGCAGGGTAAAGAAATTTCGTACAACAATCTGCTCGATATTGATGCTGCAGTGAATTTGATTAATGATTTTGACGATATTACGTTTGCCATTCTGAAACACAATAATGCTTGCGGAATTGCCTCGCGTCCTGTTTTAGTGGATGCCTGGAATGCTGCACTTGCCGGTGACCCGGTTTCGGCTTTTGGTGGCGTGTTGATTACCAACGCTGTAATTGACAAAGCAACGGCTGAGGAGATGAACAAAATATTTTTCGAAGTGGTTATTGCACCGGATTATGATTTGGATGCCATTGAGATTCTGAGTGCAAAGAAAAACAGAATTATTCTGATAATTAAAGAACCAAAAGTAAAGCTTCTGCAATTCCGTTCGCTGCTTAACGGTGTACTGATGCAGGATAAAGATATACATACTGAAATAGCTGAGGATCTGACTGTTGTTACTGAAAAAACACCAACTGATGAAGAAATTGAAGACTTGCTGTTTGCCAATAAAATTGTAAAACATACCAAGTCGAACGCCATTGTGTTCGCCAAAAACAAACAAATGTGTGCCAGCGGTGTTGGTCAGACTTCGCGCGTAGATGCTCTTACACAAGCCATTGATAAAGCCGATGCTTTTAAATTTGATTTGAACGGCGCGGTGATGGCTTCGGATGCATTTTTTCCGTTTCCTGATTGCGTTCAGATTGCAGCAGAAGCCGGAATAACAGCAGTTATTCAGCCCGGCGGTTCTATAAATGATAAACTTTCTATTGCAAAATGCGATGAAACAGGGTTATCGATGGTAACAACCGGATACAGACATTTTAAACATTAATTAATGTAATATTGTAGATACGAGGCATGCCTCGTCTAAAAAAAACGTGGTTACCACGTTTGATAAAAAAGACAAGGCATGCCTTGTCTCTACAGAATATAAACAAATAAACCTGAAATAAATTAAGAAAATGGGACTATTTTCATTTACACAAGAAATTGCGATTGACTTGGGAACAGCCAATACAATTATCATTCACAACGATAAAATTGTGGTGGACGAACCGTCGGTAGTGGCTTTGGACAAACGTACCGACAAATTGATTGCTATCGGCGAAAAAGCACGTCAGATGCAAGGAAAAGAAAATGAAGGAATTCGTACGGTTCGCCCGTTGCGCGATGGCGTTATTGCCGACTTCTACGCTGCCGAATTGATGATTCGCGGAATGATCAAGATGATTCCTACCAAAAATCATCTCTTTTCTCCAAGCCTTAAAATGGTTGTTTGTATTCCCTCGGGAAGTACCGAAGTTGAAATTCGTGCGGTACGTGACTCGAGCGAGCATGCCGGTGGACGCGAAGTGTACATGATTTATGAACCTATGGCTGCTGCTATCGGTATTGGTATCGATGTGGAAGCACCGAACGGATGTATGATTGTTGATATAGGTGGCGGAACAACCGAAATTGCAGTAATTTCACTCGGTGGTATTGTTTCCAACAAATCAATCCGTATTGCCGGTGATGATTTGACGCTGGACATTGTGGAATACATGGGACGTATGCACAATATCAAAGTGGGTGAACGTACAGCTGAATTAATCAAAATAAATGTTGGTGCTGCATTGACCGATTTGGAAGATGCTCCTGAAGATTATATTGTTCACGGTCCAAACCGTATGACGGCTTTACCTATGCAGGTTCCGGTTTCGTATCAGGAAATTGCCCATTGTCTTGAAAAATCAATTTCGAAAGTTGAAGCCGCTATTCTGAGTGCATTGGAACAAACGCCACCCGAATTATATGCCGATATCGTTCAACGCGGTATTTACCTGGCAGGTGGTGGAGCTTTGCTTCGCGGACTGGACAAACGTTTGACAGATAAGCTGAACATTCAGTTCCACATTGCGGACGATCCGTTGCGTGCAGTGGCTCGTGGAACAGGTATAGCGCTGAAAAACGTAGATAAATTCTCGTTCCTGATTCGATAAAACTAATATTAATTTTCGGTAAAACGCATGTGTGTTCGTGTGTTTATCGAAAATTCTTGTTCTAAAAAACATATTTTCCCGTGCAGTTTCATCTATCATGAAGAATCTTATCAATTTTTTGATTCAATTCAGTGTTGTGTTTTTATTTCTATTTCTGGAAGTAATCTCCTTCACCATGATTGTGAAAAATCAGCAATATCAGAAAAGCGTTTTTCTCTCCTCAAGTAATTCTATGGTTTCGGGCATGTACGAATGGAGCAATTCGGTGGTTGAATTTTTTAAGCTCCGCGCTTCCAACGATAACCTGTCGGCAGAAAACACCTCGCTGAAAAATCAGATTATCAACTTACAAAACAAGTTGTCCACACTGCAAAAAGAAACTCACGATTCGGTTCACTTCAAAATTCCACCCGAAATGGAATACCAGTTTATATCTGCTAAAGTCATAAACTGCACCACTAATAAACTGCAAAATTACATTACCCTGAATAAAGGTGCTGACGATGGCATCAAAATCGATATGGGCGTTATCAGCGACGAAGGTGTGGTTGGAATTGTAAAAACCGTATCGAACAGATTTGCTGTGGTTATTCCGGTGCTGAACCCAAAACTTGAAGTGAGTTGTAAATTTAAACGAAATAATTATACCGGCGGTTTGCTTTGGAATGGTATAGATTACCGGTACGCAAACCTGACGGATATTGCACGACATGTGGAACTTGCATTGGGTGATACGTTGATTACAAGCGGCCTCACACCTGCTTTCCCTGAAGGAATTCCGGTAGGAAACATTGATGATTTTAAAATCAATGAAAGTGATGCTTACTATAAAATCAAAATAAAACTGGCCGTCAACTTCCGTACACTTTCACATGTAAAAGTGATAAACTATTTGAATTACAAAGAACAAAAAGATTTGGAAAAAGTGTCGGAAGAACAATAAAAATCAGTTTATAGTCAATAGTTTATAACAGCAAACCAAAACTATAAACTACAAACTACAAACTATCAACTAAGATAAATGCCCATAGTACTTCAAAACATATTCCGTTTCATTCTGCTGGTGCTGACACAGGTATTGGTGCTGAATAATGTCCAGTTTCTTGGGTTTATCAATCCGTATATTTACATTTTATTTATACTTTCGCTGCCCGTTCTCACACCGCGGTGGCTTTCTTTGATTCTGGCTTTTGCACTCGGACTCACCGTTGATGCTTTTTCAAACACAATGGGTATGCATGCTTTTGCCGCCGTTCTGATTGCGTTTTTACGAAACGGAACCGTTAAACTTTTTATTGCACTGGACGAAGGAAATAGCCCTACACCCTCTTTTTATACCTTTGGCGTAAGTGCTTACGTGAAATATATTGTGGTGTTGGTATTTGTTCATCACGCAACATTATTTTTTCTTGAAGCGTTTGCAGTGACGCATTTTTGGTTTACTCTTTCAAAAATAATTCTCAGTTCACTGGTTACAATTCTGTTGATACTGGGGATTCAATCGCTAAAAACAAAATAACAGCATGATTAATGATACGCTTCAAAACAGGAGATATATAATCGCGATTATAATATCCGCTGTCATTGTTGTGTATGTATTGCGTCTGTTTACCATTCAGATTCTCGATTCGAAATACAAAGAAGGTGCCGACAGTAACGCTTTTCTAAAGAAGACACAATTTCCTCCGCGTGGTTTGATTTACGACCGAAAACACACACTTTTAGTTTACAATAAACCTGCTTACGACATTGCTTTGATTATGCGTGAAATCCGGGGGTTGGATACACTAGCTTTTTGCAAAGCGTTGGATATTGACAAACAGTATTTTATCAATCGGTTAGCTGAAATTAAAGACCGCCGCAAAAATCCGAGCTATTCATCCTACACACCTCAACTTTTCATGAGTCAGTTGAGCATTGAGGATATTGCTACCATTCAGCAATCGATGTATAAGTATCCCGGTTTTTATATCCAGAACCGAACTTTGCGCGAATATGCTTTTCATTCGGCAGCACACGTTTTGGGTAGTATCGGCGAAGTTTCGCGGAGGAAACTGGAAGCAGATGAATATTACAGGACAGGCGATTACGCCGGACGCGATGGCATTGAATATACCTACGAAGAACAATTACGCGGCGAAAAAGGCGTTGAGATTCTGTTGCGCGATGCCAAAGGGCGAATCAAAGGAAAATACGAAAATGGAAAAGAAGATATTGCTCCCAAAGCCGGTGCGAATCTGACTCTTACACTCGATATTCAACTGCAATTACTTGCCGAAAAATTGATGAATGGGAAAATGGGAAGCGTTGTAGCCATTGAACCAACAACGGGTGAGATTTTAGCTATGGTTTCAAATCCGTCGTTCAATCCATCCGTACTGGTTGGACGCCAACGTTCCAAAAACTATATGCAACTGGTCAATGACCCTACAAAACCGCTGATGAACCGGGCCACACAGGCTCAATATTCTCCCGGTTCAGCATTTAAAACTATTGAAGCGCTCATTCTTCAGCAGATGGGTGGAATTAATGAACACACCATGTATGCCTGCAACGGACCGAAGTCTTCGCCCATTCGATGTACGCACAATCATGGTTCGCCGGTAAGTCTACTGAGCGCCATCGAACAAAGTTGTAACCCTTACTTTTGGAATGCTTTCAAAACAACGGTCGAAAAAGATGGCTACGGACCAAAGAATGCTCTTTTCAGAAAGAATTATGATGAATGGGTAGATCGTGTAAAGAGTTTTGGATTGGGAAGTAAATTTACCGAAAGTGATATTTACGAACAATCCCGCGGTTACATTCCGAGCGAAGAATTTTACAACAAAACATACAAGGCCGTAACCGGTTGGAGAGCCATAACCATTCGTTCCGTTTCTATCGGACAGGGCGAAGTATTGTCTACTCCACTCCAGATGGCTAATGTGATGGCATCCATTGCCAACGAAGGTTATTATATCACTCCCCACGTGAACAAGTCCGATTCAATGCTAAAAAAAATGCATCGGGTGATGGTTGATAAACAATATTTTCCGATTGTATTTGAAGGTATGGCAAGGGTTTTTGAAAGCGGAACGGCACGGGCTTCGAGAATTGACAGCCTGGAAATGTGTGGTAAAACAGGTACTGCCGATAACAGCCATGGTAAACCTCACTCTATTTTTGTAGGTTTTGCTCCACGGGCAAACCCAAAGATTGCCATCGCCGTAGTGGTTGAAAATGCCGGTTTCGGATCGGAATTTGCCGCACCAATTTTCAGTTTACTGGTTGAACAGTATATGTATGGTAAAGTAAAACGAACCGAATTATTAGAACGAACTGCCGCAGTGGTAACAAACAGCAATGTCAAAGAACGTTAGTATAAAATATGCAATCGACTGGACAACGATATCCTTATATGTTGTTCTGGTTCTCATGGGTTGGATAAGCATCTATGGTGCGAGTTACAATTTCGACCAGTCGAGTATTTTCGATTTCAGTCAGCGGGCAGGGAAGCAGTTTGTCTGGATTCTTACCGGATTTGCAATTGGCGGCGTATTGCTGCTGATTGACTCAAAGTTGTACAATTTTTTTGCTTATGTTATTTACGTAGCTGCCATTTTGCTACTCGTAATTACCATTTTCGTGGCGCCCGACATCAAAGGTTCCCGATCGTGGTTGGTATTGGGACCTATCAGTTTTCAGCCGGCCGAATTAGCTAAGGTGGCAACTGCTCTGGCTCTTTCCAAGTTTATGAGTTCGTACAATTACAAGCTTAAAAACTGGAAAGATCTTATTCCGTTGGGCATGTTTATAATGTTGCCACTAAGTCTGATTATTTTACAACAGGAAACCGGTTCGGCATTGGTTTTCCTAGCCTTTTTGTTTATGCTTTACCGCGAAGGAATGAATGGAATTGTATTGTTGATTGGTACTTTTGCCATTGCACTTTTTGTTATTATCATCCGGTTCAGTATAATTCCCATTCAGGTGGACCGCGGAACATTGGGTATGGTGGTGGCAATGATTATCATATTGTTCATTCAGGTAATTTATGCTATTTTTATTGCCAGGAACCGGAAGGAAGCCGTTATTTTGCTGCTTGGCAT